>JAEWMZ010000333.1 GCA_023392995.1 Bacillota bacterium | reverse complement strand
AACTGGTGCCAGTCCAATAATTCAGCACGATAAGGACAAGATTCTACAGTATTAACAATTATGGGCAAAGTGCTGATATCGTCAAGAGATTTGCAGGAATTTGGAGTAATAAGTAGCAGTGTTTCTTAGTTCAAGGTAACCTCTGAGCAGTAACTGAGTAGAAAATCAAAAAGTAAAATATATATAATTATGTTGGAATTTGTAAATTGCTATGCTAAAATAATTATGTAAGATTTAGTAATAAGCTTTTTAAGGAGAAGAGTAAATGGAATGGCTTATAAAATTACTGATTGATTGATATGAGTGTTGAAAATGGACTTAATAATGTTCTTATATTATTATATAAAGCAAAAGACAGAAGCAAAATTCAAAATGAAGTTAAGCGTATTACAGCTGATTTTCTGGATAAGTATGGTAATAGAGAATACAATAATTTATTAGATTCTTACTATACTAATAACAAAGTAATAAAAAGTTAATAGAGTCTTGTGTCAATCTATTTTCTAGCAAGAAATTGATTCAAGATATTGTAGATTTTTATTTAAAGGTTAATATACAATATGAAAAATACAGAAGTGATTGCAGAAAGATGAAAATAGGTGCAATGAAATTTTCACTAATATAGGAGGTATGATGTACAAGTATCCATAATACATCATTTAATAAAAATGAGCATTCTTATAGCCGAAGATGAGAAAGATTTACGGGAATTGCTTAAACTGAATCTGGAACAAGAGGGGTATTCCGTTCTATGTGCGAAAGACGGACTGGAAGCACTGGAGTTATTTGCTGATAATTATGTTGAGTTGGGGATATTTGATATAATGATGCCTAATCTTGACGGATTAACTCTTATGCGTAAATTAAGGGAAAAAAGTAAGGTTCCTATCATTATGTTAACAGCAAAAAGTGAAGATACGGATAAAGTGATCAGTTTTAAGCTGGGAGCTGATGATTATCTTGTCAAACCTTTCAGCATGGCAGAACTTTTGGCGAGAATAGCAGCAAATCTTAGAAGAAGCTTTGAATATTCCATTCCAAGAACATCTAATCTAATACAGATTGGAGACCTGGCTCTGGATATCGATGCCTTCGATTTAAGGAAATGCGGAAATACAGTTGAACTGAATGCCAAAGAGTTTTTGCTTTTAAAATTTTTTATGGAAAATCCGGAAAGGGTATTTACAAAAAAGCAATTATATAATTCGGTATGGCAGGAAGATTATTTATATGATGAAAATACAGTCATGGTGCATATTAGCAGACTAAGGAATAAAATTGAACAAAATCCGGGAAAGCCTTATTATATTAAGACGATTAAAGGAATAGGATATAAATTTGCAAGGAGATGAAAACTGAGTGAAAGTAAAAAATCAATTTCTATTAAATTACATATTGGTTTTCATTATAACTTCAGTAATCGCTGTATTTCTTTGCATAGTTCTAGGTGCTTTATCATCGAAAATAGAGAGTTCACTTGTTAAAAATAAATATACCGCATCTGGCTTGATGAAAAATAATATCCAGGAAATTAAATATGATGATGTTGTAAAAAACAATGGAGGTCTGCAGGTAATCGATAAAGAATATAGGGTTATATTTTCAAAAGGAAATGATACTTTACTTAAAAAACAGCTTACCGTTTCCGAATTTACCAATTTTCTTGAA
This sequence comes from Bacillota bacterium, assembly GCA_023392995.1. Taxonomy (GTDB): domain Bacteria; phylum Bacillota; class Clostridia; order Lachnospirales; family Lachnospiraceae; genus Mobilitalea. The sequence continues at coordinate 6,239 of JAEWMZ010000333.1, read as the reverse complement.
CAATCTCAAAGTATCTACAGAAAGTATAGTTACAGTATTGCATATAATGAGAAAATGAATTTCTGGCTAATCATAACATTTCCCACATCATTACGAATCGATTTTAATATAACTCATAATAAGTTATTTTCATCTTCTGATTCGAATATGGTAAACGGGGTCATTGCGGGTGTGATTGCAGTCTATTTGGTAATGCTGATATTAAGTACTCTCATCTATTCGAGATTAACAGCTGTGGCAGTAACCAATCCTCTTAAGAAACTTAAGATAAATGCATACAGATTAAGTAATGCTGATTATTCCAGAAGAGTTAATCTGGAACTGAATAATGAGATTGGTGAACTGGGATATGCTTTCGATAAAATGGCAGATCAAATTCAAAATGAGATTAAATTGAGGGAAAAATCAGAAAATAGTAGAAAACAGATTACATTGGATATCGCTCACGATTTGAAAAATCCGCTGGCGGTCATTATGGGGTATGCAGAATATTGTTTAAACAATCCATCACAGAATAATGAGACATATCTTAGTATTATATATCAAAAAAGCCGCAGCATAAATATACTGATAAATAGGTTGTTTGAGCTATCAAAATTAGAAAGTACAGAGTATAAACCGGACAAACATATCTGTGATATTGCAGAATATTTACGGATGAAATGTGCAGATATGATTTCATTATTGGATGCGGCTGAGTTTGATTACAATTTTAATATCCCCGAGGATGAGTTATATATTAAGTTTGATGCTAAGGAAATGGATAGGGTTATTGACAATATTTTTGAAAATGCCATTCAGTACAACGAAAGAGGTACTGAAATTACGCTGGAGTTAAAAGATTTGGGTGGGAATGTACAGATTATCATTTCCGATAACGGTATTGGCATACCAAGAGATTGTGTGGATAGCATATTCCAGCCTTTTATGAGAGCAGATAAGGCAAGAAATTCCGAAACAGGAGGCAGCGGTCTTGGCCTTGCAATTGTATATAAAATTATTAAGTTACATAATGGTGAAATTAAGCTGGATTCAGACTTGGGGAAAGGATGCATTTTTACCATAAGTCTCCCAATAAATTAGATACATCCCGATTTAAGAATTATTTAAGGTTCATGTTAACTTAATTTTAAGGTACTGCTCTATATTGAAATAGGAAGGTTACTTATTTGTTAACGTTAAATAATTTTTATTTGGGAGAGAGTTTTATGAAGAAGACAATAGTATTAATTTTTACTGTAATATTTATTGTACTGCTGGCAATTCAAGCATTACCCGTTTCATTTAAAATGCCCTTAGGCTGTGGTAATAGCTGCAAATACGCAAAGGCTCAAACTGTAGCGCAGGATTTTGGACAGAAATCAGTGGAACGGTCCTTTGGTGAAGCATTAGAAAGCATTATTGAATCTAAAAAAGCTACCGGAGCGACTGCGACATTAGTCAAAGATGGAAAGGTAACATTACAAAAGGGCTATGGCTATAGTGATAAGACAAAAAATTTACCTGTAGATCCAAGCGTTACAGGATTTAGAATTGGCTCTGTATCGAAAACATTTGTAGCATTTGCTGCGTTGATTGCAGAAGAAGATGGAAAGCTTGACTTGAATACAGATATAACAAAATATCTGGAAGAAGATTTCCCTGGATTTAAATATCCCGTAACTATGAATCAATTACTTACACACACAGCTGGTTTTGAGGATTTGAATTCTGGGATTGCAGTAAAGGATAAAAGAAATATGGAGCCTTTATCTAAAGTAATACGTAAATATAAACCGGAGCAGATAGTTAAGCCGGGTGAAGTGATTTCGTATTCAAATTACGGCATTGCCTTGGCGGCGTATGTTATTGAAAAAGCAAAGGGTATCGATTTTGCAGAATATTGTAAGGAAAAGATTTTTATACCATTGGGAATGTATCAAACCTCATTTGAATATGAGAGGAATAATCTGGTGTATTCAAAAGCATTCCTTCCTAACGGAAAGGAAACTTCGGAACCTTATATTAATATATATCCTGAAGGTTCTGTTGTATCAACCGCCGGAGATATGAGTAAGTATATTGAGTGGTTATTAAGTGATCAGGAAAGTATATTGAAAAACGAAACAAAGGAAAAATTATTCATTCAACATTTCACTATGGCAGTTGAGCTTAACGGGATAGGATATACTTGGAATATAAAATCTAGAAATGGTATGAAATATTATGAGAAAAAGGGAGAAACCGTTAATTTTTACTCAAGAATTGTATTGTATCCCAGCTGCAATACTGGCATATTTTTCTCTTTCAATACCTATGTTCCTGAGGATGATATAAATGAAATAATAGATAAGGTTACAGATAATCTCCTTGGAAAGCAGCAAAATCCAGTTCAGAAACAGAGCGCAACAATGAAGATTGAAGGAAACTATATAAACTTTCGTTCAAGCTTTAAAACATCAGAAAAATTCTTAAGCTATATTATACCTGATAAAATGATTGAGATTACAGGTTCTCTTTCTGGTGGATATAAGCTAAATGGTGAGAGAATTACACATGTGGGAAATAATGTATATGATACCTCCATAGGCACAATTAAGTTTATAAAGAAAGATGGTAAAACTTTATTGGCTACAAATTTTTCTCAAACATATATTAAAATCAATATTTTGCAGTCCTTGAAAGTGACTGCGGCAACGCTGATATTATTTGCTCTTAGTTCATTGTTTTGTAGTATTTGTATGCTTATAAATATATTTCGGAAAAAGAAAAAGAATATGATTAAAGTGTTGGCTGTAATGGATTTAGTTCAATTGTTCGGATTAATGATACTGTGTACAGTATTAATGATAGGATTAATAAATTATTCGGTGCTTTTCTATGATATATATATAAAGATTTCTGCTTGGATCATACTTGCTACAACCGTGTTTAATATTGTATTTTTGCTGAGATCCTGTATAAAAAGTTACACAATAAAATATATCAAATATCAGTTTATCCATAATATCATCAGTGTGGCGTTTTGTCTGGTTATGCTTAATCTGAATTTATTATAAAATCGGAGGAAGATTATTAATGACATTTCAATAATTATTTCGCCATAATAATTCAGAGTAATATAGAATGGTATATAATGGGGAATATGAGTTGCGAGAAAGTAAATTAAATGAAAATTTTTTTGAGTTCCATAAATTGGATGACACATATAAGATACATAGAAACAGTTGCGTTTATTAGAGAATAATTAACAAACGGGGGACACCATAAATGTGCTTCAAAAGAAGAATGCGGTATAAAAAGTATATAATAATATTTTCTATTATTTCTATTTCATTTCTGTTTTTTTTGTATGAAAAGATAGGAGAATACAATGATACAAAAAGAAATCCACCTGTCGGAAATTTAATTGATGTAAATAATCATAAAATGCATATATTTAGTAAAGGAGAAGGAAATGTTACTGTAGTATTTGCATCGGGATTGAGATGTCCAACCGCATATGCTGATTTTTATCCTATATATAATGAAATTTCTAAGTATGCTAGAGTTGTTGTTTATGATAGGCCTGGACATGGATGGAGTGAGACAACATATACGCCAAGGGATATTGATTCGATAGTATCAGAAATTCATGAAGCTCTTAGAGCTTCGGGAGAAAAACCACCTTACATACTGGTTTCTCATTCTTTAGGATCACTAGAGGCATTTAGATTCACTCAGACTTATCTAAAAGAAGTTTTAGGTATTGTTATGATTGACAGTGGCAGCCCTGAGTATTATCAAGAAAATAGTGTGGAATTAAGTAATAGTAAGATATTTTTCTACAAATTAGCAAAATATACGGGAATAGCCAGATTATTACTTAAACACACAAGTATCTCATCAAGACTTACTGCAAATAGCCTTATGTTATTGCCTGCTGATTTAAAGCAGTTATATATAACAATGATGATTAAAACAGCAGACAACAGAAATATTATAGAGGAATCTCGCATGGCTGGCGTTAACGCAAAAACTGTTCTGGAAAATGGCTCTTTAGGTGGTATACCGCTAATTATTATAACTTCTGAAGTTAGCAACAGCTCAGAGCCTGAGTGGGAAAGGAGTCAGAAGGCTTTGAAAGATTGGTCCACAAACAGTAAGCAAATAATTGTTAAGGGTGCAGGACATTCAATACATCAATATTCTCCTGAAGTAATTAATAATGAAATTAGTAAATTGATAATGGATAGGTAGTATTTGCAAGCGATACGCGCGTATGATTATACCTTTTCAATATTCTCGTTGCCCTAAGGGCAATCCATTTGATTTGCTCGTCATTTTGACCTATTGGGATTAGTAAATGGTCGCTGTCGTAGGTGTTCTCCACTTTCTGTTTATCCATATAGTTGCCTTAGTACAAAAGAGTAGTATGTAAGGGGTCTATTGCCCATTATGACATGCGGATGCTATCAATTCCCTACAGTACATTGTCTGTATCTGATATCGATTTCATGGGATGATTAATATTTTTAAACAGCAACACAATAACAAGCCCTGCCAGTACCAGAGCCCCTCCGATTATATGGTAAACCGTGAACGCTTCATTCAGGATGAATACGGCAAATACAGCGGTTAGTATCGGCTGAAGCAATGTAAGTATTGAGACTGTGGACGAATCAATATAACCGAGAGCATAATTGATTGAAAAGTATCCTCCAACCTGTGTGATCAGGCCCAGGCATAATAAATAGACCCAGGATGACAGGGAGAAACCATATAACGCGCTTCTCGTGGCAATGCAGCTAATCAATAATGTAATGGTACACCCTAAGAAAGTGAAAAAGACGACTTGAATCGTGCTGTTTTTCTGTCTGACTTCTTTTACCGACAAAGTATACAGAGCGAGAAATATACTTGCGATAATGGAAAACATAAAACCGGCATCGATTTTCATATGGATGATATTATTGATCCCGATGATTATAGCAACTCCAAGAATCGCAATAATATTGCCCATCCAGTGGAAGCGGTTTAACTTCTCTCTGAACAGTATCATTGCCCCAATTCCAACCCATACCGAGGAGAGATTAACAATCAATGTAGGAAATGTCGTATTGGATATAATTACAGCCGTATTCCAGAAAATCAGTTCAAATGCGAAAAACACACCGCCCAGTAATGAAAGGCAGATTCCTTTCAAATTCATATTCTTGCTTTTTATCCGGATATAAAAGGGCAATATAAAGAGCGTGGCAAATAATACCCTATAAAATGAAACAGATATACCATTGACATGAGCCTTCTTTACAAAGAATGCGGATATGGATATGCATGCGATACCAAAGAACAGCAATATCCAGGGTAGCTTATTTAGTTTTTCTTCATTCATGCTTTTACCTGCCTTTTTCTGCTGATTACTAATTTATGTAAAACTAAAACCTGCTCTATTATAATTCATTTAAGTAATCCTGGTCAATACAGTTGTGGTATATAATATAGAATAGGATACACTATTCCTCCGAGGAAAAAGAATATTGCTACCAGTCAAAGACAATGCCGACAGTATGGAATTGGAAGAGATGGCAATTATTCGGAAATTCCGAATAGTTCAAAACGGAAGCTTCACGCTCGGTTAATCGAGAAGTAACCATTATAATTTGCAAATGATATCATTATTATCTCCTCAAAGGTATTGTGAGATTTGTAACGAAATTTGCAGAAAATAAAATGAAGCTCCAACCGTTCATGGTGAAAATGATCATAATTTTATCCCATGCAAAATATTATTTCTTGATTAAGAGTGATATAATCTAAGAAAGGTTGAGATTCATGGTTCTACAAGATGGCTGAAGGAGGAGCAAAATGGAGAAAGACATTACTTTAATTGATTTCTTAAATGCGTATAATGAATGTTGGTATAATAAAGATTTAGAAAAGCTCAATGAATTTCATGATTATGAAAACAATGTATTAATATATTTTGATAATCATAGAGATAATGATACTTACACTGTTGAAGAGCATTTGAACTTGGTTTCTGATTTCTTTAAAAATGGGAAATTAACTGAATCTGGTGATGTTGAGCCACTTATCATAGAGAATTTAAATACTTTTTGTAAGGGTAGTACAGCTTGTCTATGTTATATTGCAAAGTACGAAAGTTGCCCTGCACCTGCTATGAGATGTACTTTATACTTGGAATGTAAAGACAAGGTATGGAAAATCATTCATGTACATTGCTCATTTCAGCCATAAAGTAGGTGTAACAAATTATC
>JAEWMZ010000234.1 GCA_023392995.1 Bacillota bacterium | reverse complement strand
GACTTCCCGCAGCAAGTAGTACCTAGTACACATATTCTTTTATCATGATATCTGCCAAAAATTTTCGCTAACTCGCTTCTGACTTTACTCATTACTACTTCTCCTATTAAATAATATTTGACCGATTTAACCTTACAATTTCAAAGTTTTACTACATACCATGCTATACTTCATAAATATAATGGGAAGTTGGTTATATTTCAAATTACTCATATCAATCTCGATAAATTGGAACTTATCGCTTACGATATATCTTGTAACCTTTGTTAAATAAATCATCTACATAAAAATCCCTTTGCGAAACTTTTCCTGTACTTCGTGTTGAATCAATAATTTTAACCATATTTTTTTCTACATCAATAATTTCTTTAAAAAGCATAACATGACTTCTTATAGCAAATACATCACCTTGCATTATTTCTTCAAACTCTATGCATTCCGCAATATTAGGTATATCCCTTGCTGCAACTTTTTTAGGCAAATCCCAACACACTGTTAATAATCCCGAACAGTCAACTCCTACTGAATTCCAACTTCCGTATCTAGATTTATCCTCTGGTACATTACCAGCATATTTCCCTTCTGCAATACCTTTATCAAATTCATCCAAAGTAGATGCATTCCCCCAACTATAAGGCACTCCAATATTCATTTGATTTACTTTCCACCAACCACAATCAAGCACTTCTCCATACCATGTAATATCAGGTGTATCGACAAATCGTCCATTAGCATCCATTCCATGCATTACATTTTTTTCAGTTGCATACCATTCGTGATTTGCATATAATAATGCTTTTTCTACAACATTTCTTCCAACTATATTTACGTTAATTCCCATGTCCTCCTCCGCAACTTCACATTTGCCACTATCAATACCTTACATCAAACTCTCTTTATCAGCTGGACGATGCTGTGGCAAAGTAATATACCATCGCACCCCAAATTTGTCCATTACAACAGCTGCTAAAGGACTCCAAGGAAATGAACATACATCAGTTATCACTTTACCTTCCTCTTTCAAAATAGAATAAATGCGATAAAACTCATCTTCTGACATAACGGTATAACCTATCTCAACAGGATTATCGTACGACAAGTTCATACCATTAGGGAGATTTGCATCATTTGCTTCCGCAACAGCGAGAAAAGGAACACCATCCTTCAACAATTCTGAATGGAAGTAATTCCCATCCTCATTTAGTACATGATATCCTAGTTCAAGTTCAAATACATTACAATATAGATCAACAGCTTCTTTACTGTTTTCTGCATAAATGCCTATTCCAAGACTCATAATTCATCTTCTCCTAACATAAAATATAAACTCTGATTCATCACTACAAATTCAAAGCTGTACTTGGTTTTACTTTATAAATATAATGGGAAGTTCGTATTCCAATTTTTCTCTGGAGTTAATTAACACAGTGGAAGCTCTGGATTATGATTTATATGAAAAATTATTCGTTATTAGTGGATCATCACCCCTTACCATTCATCATACTTCTTGTTTTGTATACATCCGCTCTGGAAGCTCCTTCCAAAACAATACAAGTGCATCATAATAATCAATAAAATCGTCATTCTTTATTCGTAGTGTAGCCTCTAACAAAGTTGAATGGTATAGTGCTAACAAATCATATTTTTCAACACCAATATCATGTTCAAAATAATCTGGCCTCACTTTCCTTAAATTTTGTTCAGAATCACCTTCAGAGTGTTTAATTACATTTACAAGCATTCGTAATTCTTTAATTTTTTTCCAACATGAAAGGCTTTCAAATGGCTGCTGATGCCACTCAAATACTTCTTTAGAAAATGTATAACCTCTTTTCATATCAGATTCATTATACTTTAAACCTTCACTTTGAGCTTCATGATATACAAATGAAAATAGTTGCTGCTCCCATACTTGACACATACAGCTAATCCACATACTGATATTTCGATATTGCATTAAAGAAAGAATTTCATATCTCTCAAAACCCGCTTCCTGAATTGTATCAATATAGTCAGAAGGATCAATCATGCTATTATCATCACACGGCTGGCTCAATATATTATTCCATAATTCATTTTGGTATTTTGTTGATTCTTTTTCTGCCTCAGCAAAAATCGGGCTAATTCTTTCAAAAAACAAATCCTTTATTTGTTTCAAATCATTAATATATTTTTTTTAATGTTTGTATAAGTATAGTTGGGATTTCATCAGATCTCCTCCTGGTTACGAAATTTAGAATGGAAATATATAAGTATCGTTATTAATTTTCATAGCTTTTCCCTATCAATGTTCATTCTTTTTCAAAGGTATCCATTATTTCAATTTCTATATCATTCAAAATCTCTTTTATATATATAGAAACAACCACATAATCCTCAATTATTCTCTTGAGTTGAAAAGCTGGGTGTTTTTTCAAATTCATATCATAATCACTCATTACAGCAACATTCGGAGAGTTTCTATGTGTCATTTTATTCCTAAGATCATTGGAAAAAGTATGATTGCCTTTCCAATCCCCCTTACATTCAATATCATTATCTTGGCTAATGTAACTAAATATTTCGGTCGCCTTTGCTTTAAAACTATTACTATAATCACATGAAGGATCAAATATCTTTTTGTAATATACTCTTTCCTTTGGAATATCAATATTATAAAAAAGTCTGTAAAACTGTGCCAGCATGTCCCATAAACTCGAAGTTCTAAACAAAGCATTTTCTATATAGTAATACGCCCATCGTTCTTCTTCTGATTCTGTTTTAAATAAACTAAAATCATTCTGTACTGTTTCAGAATATGCATATTTAATGGCTTCATCAAATGAAAATTTAACTTTCCAGTTTAAATCCTTTAAGGTATCATACAACGTCTTATATTGCATCAACTTTCCAAATGGGACTTCATTATGGTTTGCAGATACTACACCAAATAAGAATTTATCTTCTCCAATCATTAACTTAAAGCGATTTGGATTATAACTAACTTCTGAAAGCCTACTTTTAAAATAGTTGATTTCGCTATTATATCTATCTTTCAATTCTATTCCCCCATTGCTATTAAGTGTTTAACTTCCCATTATTCCGCTTACATAATTGTGTTATTCAATAAAACTGCAAACTTAGGTGTTATGAATTTTTCAAGTGATTCCATTTTCATTCCTTTGTATTGATATTGTTTATGTATAATGATAAAACCATGTGAATAGTGCCCTGAGATTGCCGTTATAAATATAATATCATAGTGTCTCTGATAGTTTACTTAATTCATTAATAAAGGTGCTATGGGATTGGGCAAATGCTTTGCGACTTTCTTCACCGTTAACCGTAGTAAGTACGAAGTTCTATTGATATCACGAAACAGAGGATGCATATCGACAGGCGTCATACAAAATATGGTCAAAAAGTATATTATCACTGCTGGGATTACCAAAGAAGGATTGTCCACTCATAAACATCGACATACCGCAGCCACGTTAATGCAAATATGGTCGTGTAGATATACGTTCATTACAACAGCTTCCCGGATATGAAAGCATTGCTACTACTGAAATTTACACGCACGTTAATGAAGGTCAATTACAGGCGACTGTTAACTCTAATACATTTGCCATGATATTCAGCTGAACATCATGGCTTCTCATACATAATGTTTTACTAACAAGTTATATGTTCTTAGCGCTTCTTCTAGTCATAAATCCAACTATTCCTCGAAAAGGTCTCTCTTCTCCTCCCTTTCGGCTTCTCTGTTATACTGTTCAGCAAACTTACGCATTGCTGTAGCAAAGCGAGAGAATCCTCTTGTATCAAGTGCCTCTGCTTTTTCCCTATTTTGTTTAGCCAGTTCCCTCTCCTCTTGACCATGAGTAAAATCGTGAACGCCACGTTGATTAAATAGTTCGGTCGTAAAACCAGAACGCATTTGGCGAGTATCCCGGTAGTTTAATACAGTGGCGACGGCTTCGTGAATCCAAAGGCCACTAGGATCAGGAGGGGCAAATGTTAACACATGTCCAATCTGAATCTGAGCAACTTCCGCGTGCCCTGTCTCTTCAGTAATTCGACGAGCTTCGTTGATCCACTCGTTGAATTCCTTCACATCAAGCGTTCCATCTTCTTGAATGCCCGGACAGCGTTTCCATTCTGTCAGAAGTTTGTAAGCATTCCGAACAAGGTATTGATTTTGCTTACCGATTTCTTCAACGCAATCTTCATTATCTTTCTTGGAGCGAAAAACGAGTCTCACTAATTCCGCAAAAAAGGCAGGATCAGAAGCAAGCCGCTTTTCGAGTGTAATAGGTGATCCAGACGAGAATTGATCAAGCCACGGGAGAAAGTTCCACTCAATCTGAAATAAGGCGTCCTGATCGGTGGTTTTTGAATTCTGGAGGCGTTTTATTAATTCAACTGTATGATAATTATCAAGTTCTTTAATGCCGTCCTCGCTACCAAGCACTGCAATAAGAGAACGCATAGCTAGAATCTCATCGAAGCGAGATGTGTCATTGGCTGTACAGGCAACACAGATGACGGCCGCCCCTTCACGCCCGTATTTGAGTAACTTTTCAATTGCGACAGTTAAATCTCGATCACTGCCATAAGGGTTAACTCGTACATTTCGCCAATACAACGCCTCATGAGTCTCTCCCAAGTGGGATGAAACCCTCTCCCATATTTCCTCATTAAAAGGGAGGAGTGTTAGGAACCTAGCGCGATGTTCTGGATTCCAATCTCTTTTCAGAACAGTATCAACCCAACTAATCTTGAGATTCCAGAATCTCCCCCAAACGAATCCGGCAACGACTCGCGCCTCGGTGTTATCACCAGAATCCAGAAGCGCTGGCAATATTGCATCTTCAACGACAGAAGACGCTATCACGCCCAAAGCGTTCCCGACTTCGTATGGTGACGATACCTTATAAGCAAAATCTAGACATTTGGCAAAGTTACCGCTGCCTAATATTTCAGAAACGGCTTCTTGACGTGCTTCATCAAGACGTTTCCGCTGTTCTTCATAATTACCTTTCTCGTCGAACAGATCGAAATCCCTGTCACTAAAAAGATGCTGATACTTTAATTCGGGGGAAGACGGTGCCAAGAGATTCGCAATCTCTTCGATTTTGGCAATCACTTCTTCTGGCAGCGCCCATTCTGCATCAAAAAACTTCCTATGATGTCGCGCAAATTCATTGAGTTTCACCCAAACTGGCAAGCGCTCAGACTCAGGCAAGCTAACTATACCATCTGACGAGAGGTGGTTAAGAATAGAGTCATATGCAGACTTTGGTAAATCTGAAAGGCGATTGACAAGTTCTACGAGCTTTTCGGAGTCCTCTTTTGCCAACTCAACTGCGAGCCCAGTTAGAGCAGTGATCTGCTCCCAATATTCGCTTTTGAGCACATCCTCTTTCCAGTCCCGAGGGATAAAGTCACGCCAGACTGGGCGATGGCAACCACTTGTGACACCATGGCTATTGGGAAGCAATGCAAGTAATAGAGTCCATCCAACTTTGGGCTGTTCTTTCAGAACAGTTTCGACTGCTGCCTTCCTTTTGTCAAATGGCGCGGTAGTCTGTATATGCCACGGCAGGAAAATATCTACAAGAGAGTTGGCGGGACGATTTGCCCAATTCCCACCTGGATCAATAGCAGCGATGTCTGCCAAGATGACGGTTACCCTTGAAAGGTTATCTGGATGCCAGGCCAGTCCCTCAAGCGCCCAAAGTAGTCCGCTCATATAATTCCAGCCTCCAAATCCTCCACTTTCCTCCTGAGCGAATATTTTGTGGAAAGGAGAATTTGGAAGATCAGTTAAAACTGATTCAACTGCATCAAGGAATTCATCTGGTGCAGCCTCAGCTAGTAATGGAAGATAGGAATTCAAACTAGCCCATCGTTCCCAGTCAGCTTGGTTAAGTAGGGTGCGGACGACAAGAATCGCGGTTATTTCAGCCTTGCCGAGTGAACAACTACTAAGTGCTTGTGGACGGCTGCCAACTAATGCAAGAGTTTCAACTATACCTTTTCTAAGATGTTGTGAATACTCTAACTGTTTTCCGTGAATACTTGCTGCAAATCGTTCCTCTTTCGGCAAGTCAAACTTTGGGTCTCTTTCCCCGAGAACTAAAACTGCTGTATCTTTGAGTCGATCGAGATCCTCATCCGTGATCCTATTTCCAAGTGCGCTCCACGCTTCGCTACGAGCGACGAATCTCCACTTTTCATCAGTCTGAATAAGGGGAGAGTCCGAGCGAAGCGTATCAACTCTTAGGCTCTCGATCCACTCCCCATAACCTTTTCCCAGCAGCACCTCCAATGCCTCTATATCCGCCGGGTTCTTGGCATTCCATTGACCAACAAGGCAAGCTCTTGCCAATTCACGAGAAGTATCCCACGTAACATATGGAGGAATAGATCCCAATCCCAGAAAATGCCGCCTTAACGCCGACAATCTTCCCCCTCCAATCCCGCCAAGTTCCCTGGTGCGAATATCGGAGAAGTTTGCCTCCTTGAGTACTACCTCAATCTGAGATTGTGAGGGGCTTCGGAGCTTAATGATCTCAGGGTTGTCATCTGACAAAGCTCCACACAGTGGTATGATCACTCCATGTCCCCGACAAGTAGCTACGGCTTGCAAATCTTGCCATTCTGAATCCAGACCTAATCTTGGACTAGCAACTAATATGTGTGATTGTCGCAGCTCAGATACTGTTCGCCATGCATTTTCGTCTGTTATAAAGAGACATCGATTTGCGTATTCTTGTGCCTTAGCATCTTCAATCGTCGCTAGGTAGGCAGCAACGAAGTCGTCGACATCGTGTTCACTCTCAGCAAAAAGAAAGAGCCTTTTCGATATCCCTGAGAAAACAGCCTCAAGAGCGGCACAAGCACCGTCCCTTGAAATAATAAAAAGTTTAGGGGGTAGCGGTGGATCACTTCTTTCTCCTTGAGATTGGATTAGGTTCCAATGCTCAAGAGGCGTTATTATACCTCCAAGGCTTGGAGTGATTCCGATCTTTGACGCCATCCATCGACCAAGCGCAGGAAACTCTCTCAACCAATCAGCTAGTTTAACACCATCAATTATTCGGATTTGCTTCCATCCTTGATTCCGACGCCTTTTAATCCACGCAGTCTGTTCAGGTTCTTCCCATCCATTAGCCCCTGCTGAACGGGGAGTAACAAAAACAAAAGAAGAATCAGCACGTTCAGAATCACTGAGTTTCTTGGTTCGCTTTTGAAAGTCATCGGTTGCCTTGTCCTGTGGGTTACCTCCTGTTCCTATTTCCCAACATGATATTCCATCAGGAACAAACTGGTGAAATCCATTTTTACAATTCACAAGGCCATCAAGACCTGGTTGGTTTACAGCATCGCCATAAGGAATACGACACTCAATCATCTCAGATACCGATTGACGGATAAGGAGATAAACAAGTTCAGGAATCACTCCTTGACTATCACGCGTGTCTGCATATCGTGATAAGTCTCCAGATTTTATAATGTGTGTATGTTCCACTTTAAACTAGCCTCCCTTTCTTTTAAAGACTCAAAATATAAATACATTATACAGATTACGTTAAGTCGAAAAGCCAAATTGTGTTTTCTATTAGTATAATATCCCAGTGAATTTTTCAATTCAATTTAAATTACTACATACCCGGAATGAGCTGGCGGCACTTGGTTAAATGAACATACCATTAACAATCTGATTGCTATTTGTTCACCCTTCGTTCATTGTACCCGATACTGACTCCTGATTCATGATTAAATTAATAAATAGCCTTTACTCAAGATTTTTATATAGTTTTTTGTTTTATCGTAACTTGTCAGATAAAAAGTAAATACCTACTTCAGTTGCGAATTATTGCTATTTCAAACTTGTCCAGCATAAATATTATGGGAAGTAATCAATATGTATTCTGCCATGGTCTCTTTCCATCTGTGATTTCTGGAATATAGTTCCATAACAATATTTCAATTTCTTTAACTAACTTATCAATTATATGATAATAATTATCTACCGTTTCTTTTTTTAGGTACTCGTCCGCGTAAATATTATGTGCTATACTGCCACGGTCAGAGACAATTTTATTAATCTGTCCCAGAGTTGGAACTTCTGTGATAATTCTATCTCCCGACATACCAAGATATTTATTGAATAACTCCATTACCTTGTCCTTTTTTGGAGTATTCAATCTAGAAGTATATTCATTTATTTGATCACAATAATATTTTTTCCAATCACTTGAAAATTCTATTGGTGATAATTCATGCTTTGAATCTTTAATAATTTTAGAAATTGTTTTTTTAACTGTATCAGGCAACGCATCAGGTGTACTAAGCTTCTTAGCGATTATTTCACCTGATTCATTGGAAATTTGTTCAATATATACTTCCCATGAAGAGCAAAGAAAAACCAATGCTGCACGGGTAAAATGATCTAGGTGCTTCCGTCCCCTAGTTGGTGTACGCATTTCAACGAAAGCATCCAGCAACCTATCAACCTGCTTTAAATTGTTTTTTAATGTAGAATATGCTCTTGATGGCATTCAATTTCCTCCTCGTACTTAGCTTTATCACGTATTTTGCTTTATTTAATAGCACTGACCTTAATATGTTTAATAAACATAATGAGAAGTTGGTTTCCTTATAGTTCTATTCAAGTTCTCCTATAAACCAAATCTCACTTTTTGATTTAAAATCATCATCGAATATCTCTTCTATATAACCTCTTTCAATAAAATCATTAGGTATACATAAATCATAGACCTTTAATAAACTTCGATTAGTATCTATCAAAGACCATTTCTGGTAATCGTCATCTCTATTAAAAAAATTCTCAAAATATTCGTCACCAAAAAATATTATTATTTGAGAATCCCATAATTGAGGTAATTCAATACACGCAACAACCCTTATTTTTGTTCGTACTTTAGGCTTCATATTAGAAAGAAAAATCGCTCTATTAATTAATGTTTTGATACATAGAGTCCTTATATGTGAAGGTGTGTTTTTAGAATCGATAAACACCTGTGATACAGGTAGATGCATATGCCAATAACCACGATTCAGATCCAGTTCTGGAAAATTCTCGGTAAGTTTTTCTATCTCTCTTACCATGATACGAGATTTCCGTTTGCCTCCACGAACCTTTTTCTTATTAGAATATTTCAAGTTCATTATTCTCATATATTACCTCAACTAATGGAAGATTTGATATTTCATTATGGTACATAATCATTTAACGCCTTATATTCCATATACCCCATAACATTAAGATATCCAGTTCACTTCTGTATAACTATTTATAAATATAATGGGAAGTTGGTTTTACTTCGCGATTGCAAACAAATAGCGAATTATCGTAATCGTATCCAAGCATCTCTCCTGCATCATATATTTGTAAAACATCACTGTTCTTATAATTAAAATCAGTATTGTTTTCTATTTCAAACAAACGAAAACATATGCAAAGTCTGTTTCGAACTGATTGACGATATACATATCTGTTAGATTGATATATTTCGTTATATCTTCAAGGTTGTCTGGATATATTTTTAATTTATAGTCGGTCATATCAATATAATCATTTGAATTTTTGTCAATGGATAAACAGAAAATACCATTTTTATTCAGCAATTTATTAACCTTAAAGATAATTTGTTGTTTGTTTTTAAAGTGCATCATTGTAAGCGATGAGTATACTACATCAAATGTTTCATCAAAAACATAATCTGAAAAGTTAGCACAAATAAGCTCTATATTGTTGTAATCTGAAAGGTTTTCTTTCGCTCTTTTTATTGTTTTTGACGATATGTCTATTCCTAATAACTTTAAACATAAAGGTGCTATTTTTGCTGCTAATCTACCTGTTCCTATGCCAATCTCAAGTACTTTTTTTGTTCTCGATATGCACATTGAATCTATGAATAATTGACCATCCCACTTATCCATATACTTTCGCAAAGGTAATGGATCGCGGAATGGGTCGTTATTATTATCTATAAGTTTATCGTAATGAGTTACAACATTCAAAGTAAACATCACCTCAAATTCATATTTGTCTGTTGCTTTTTCACGCTTGTTTATATAACTTCAGGCTTATTAATAAATATAATGGGAAGTTTAATATCCATTAATAATCCGGCGCTAGATTATGCTCTCTACTTTACAATCCCCGGTGCATGATCACAGTGTAAACCGTATTTCCACGAATACAGATTTATTGTCGTGCACATACTGTAATAGGGCAAATTTTTTAATAATTCTTTATGTAAATTGATAGTAATGATTAAATATAGTTGGAAGTTAAATTTTGTTTTTTATTTTACGGTATTTATATCCTGGTCTAACATGGAATACTTGGTAGTATCACATCTTCCT
>JAEWMZ010000171.1 GCA_023392995.1 Bacillota bacterium | reverse complement strand
GTTATTATAGACAATTATATGGAGAGTGAGGATATGGACTGTGTAGCCATCAATAACGAACAGGGTGTTGATGTTGCGGTTTCTCATCTCGCTTCCATGGGACATAGAGATATTGGTTATTTACATGTAAATGGCAATGCAAATAATTTCGTTGAGCGATATTATGGTTTCCTGCGCGCAGTCAGAGAGAATCAACTGGTGGTTACGGAAGAGAATATCATTGAATTTTCCTCCAATGGAGGGGATGCGGTTTATCCTGAATTAAAGGAGCGGATCGCTGCGCTGAAGAAGATGCCTACGGCCTTCTTTACAGACAATGATATTATTGCAATCTGGGCGATTCGTGTATTTCGTGAATTGGGCTATCGAATACCGGAGGATATCTCCATCGTTGGCTTTGATAATATATCCATATCAGAGCTACTAGATCCTCCCCTTACAACAATACAGACACCCAAATATGCAATTGGCTATGTGGCAGTTAATACACTGATCAGTAAGATAGAAGGGAAATCCGAAGGAATTCAGAAAATTGAGATGAAGACCTCTCTGATCAAACGCAGCAGTGTGAGCTATAGAAAAGCATAATTTACAACTGGCTCTTCGTCTGATTCATAATGGAAGGATCATAGTGTGAAATGCAGAGCCTTTCACATCCGGCATTGAGCAGCCTAAAGGCTGAATGTCCGTTAGTGTGAAATGCAGAGCCTTTCACATCCGGCATTGAGCAGCCTAAAGGCTGAATGTCCGTTAGTGTGAAATGCAGAGCATCTCATATCCTGCACTCCGCGGTCTGTGGCCGTGAAACAGTTGTAAAACGCCTGAAGTGTAAATAACTCTTTTATATCAAATATAAGGGAGTGTAAAATGAAAAACGAAAAAAATTCCTTTATCCTGTTTGGTGGAGATTATAATCCGGATCAATGGGATAGAGCAACAATGGAAGAGGATATGCGGCTATTTAAAAAGGCCGGAGTTAATACGGTGACATTACCGGTATTCTCCTGGGCGAAGCTGGAACCGGAGGAGGGGGTCTATCATTTTGAATGGCTGGATGAGATTTTGGAGCTGCTGTGGTCCAATCAAATTCATGTGATACTGTCAACACCAACCTCGGCGCAGCCGGCGTGGCTATCGTTAAAATATCCGGAAGTTTTGCCGGTGGATATTGCCGGACGGAAAAGAACCCATGGAATGAGAGTGTTCTTCTGTGTCAATAGCGAGAAGTACCGGGAAAGAGCAGCAGCCATTGCTACAGCTATGGCTCAGCGGTATAAGGATTATCCGGGATTACTGGGCTGGCATGTGGCAAATGAGTATGGCACCTACTGCTATTGTGAGAATTGTCAGAAGAAGTTTCGTCTCTGGCTGAAGGAACGATATCGATCCGTGGAGAAGCTAAATGAAAAATGGCATACCGCCTTCTGGGGAAGAACCTTAACTTCATTTGAAGAAATCATGCTTCCTTCGGAATTAAATGATGACTACCGTTTTCATCCGACCATTCAACTTGATTATATGCGTTTTGTTACCTCCTCCACCATCGAGTGTTATGAGAACGAAGCGTTGATCCTGAAGGAGGCTACGCCGCAATTGCCCGTATTTTCAAATATATCGGGATACATAAAGAAATTAAACCAGTTTGAGATGGTTTCCCATATGGACATTGCCGGTTGGGATAATTATCCGAGTCCGACAGATGAAAGAAGCTTCCCAGCATTAAAGCATGATATTATGCGGGCTTTAAAGGATGGGAAATCCTATTATGTGGTGGAACAGTCCCCCAATCAGCAGAATTGGCAGCCCTACAATAAGCTGAAAAAGCCGGGTGAGCTTCGAAAAATTGCCTATCAGGGCTTAGCACATGGTTCCGATAGCTGTCTTTACTTTCAGATGAGACAATCGATTGCCGGTCAGGAGAAATTCCATGGTGCGCTGATTTCCCACAGCGGAAGAGATGATACAAGAATATTTAAGGAATGCATGGAGCTGGGAAATGAATTAAAGCTGTTAGAAGGAGCATTTGCCGCAGGAACCACGACCTCTGAGGTGGGAATATTGTTCGATTGGGATAACTGGTGGGCTTTGGAGCTTTGCAGCGGACCCACAAAGGATATGAATTATCTGGAGCAGGTTCACTATTATTATAAACCCTTCTATTATCAGAATGTACCCGTTGATATTATCAAACAAAGCACAGACTTTTCAAAATATAAAGTGATTGTAGCACCCCTACTCTATATGGTCAAAGAGGGTGTGGCAAAGAGGCTGGAGCAGTTTGTAAACGACGGAGGAAACCTTCTGGCAACCTATATGACGGGTTATGTGGATGAAAATGATCGGTGCATTTATGGAGCTTATCCCGGGCAGCTGCGTGCGGTGTTGGGAATCCGGGTGGAGGAAGTGGATGCCCTGTTCCCTGAAGAACGTAACCATATTAAGATCGTTGGGAGCAGAGAGGAGGAACCCTCCTATGAGTGCTCTTTCCTTTGTGATGTAATTCATACCGAGGGAGCGGAAGTGATTGCGGAATATACCGAGGACTTTTATGCTGGAAGACCGGCAGTTACAGTAAATCATTACGGACAGGGTAACGCTTATTACATTGGCACCCAGGCGGAGGAGAAGTATATAAGCTCTCTTGTGCGGGAGCTCTGCGAAAGGGCAGAACTGTCCTCTGGCCTAGAGTTTCAGGGAGAGCTTGAGATTACCTCCAGAGGAAATGAGAAGGGTGATTTTACATTTGTTATCAACCATGGAAGTGAGCCCGGAGAGGTCGACTTAAAGCAGAATAGCTATCAGAACTTATTGCAGCATAAGTCGTACACCGGCAGAGTCGTGTTAGAACCTTCACAAGTAATGGTGTTAAGGCAGGAAGATTCAATAAGAACTCGGTAGGAATAGGATAATAGAGCGTGACTTGTAAACTTATTTTGTCACGGATATTGTTGTGATCCTAGGTTTACAGACTTTAAGAAAGGTATGGTCGTTCATATGAAGATTGGATTGGTTTATACAAGTACAACGCCCGAACTAATTGAATTGGTAGAAGCAGAAGTAATGAAAAATCTTGGGGAAGCAATTGAAATAGTAGCTTATCAGGATGGAACCATTCTGGAAGAGACCCGTAATGCAGGGGTGGTAACGGGTGTGGCAGCGGCAAAACTGGTGACTTTCTATATGAAAGCAGTTTTAGAGGGAGCAGACGCAATTCTTAATATTTGCTCCTCTGTTGGTGAAGTAGCAGATGCCGCCCAGGATCTGGCGAAATACATAGGTGTACCGATTGTAAGAATTGATGAAGAGATGTGTAAAGATGCTGTCAGGCTGGCAGCAGGAAAAGGCGGACGAATTGGTGTGTTAGCGACACTGCCGACTACTTTGGAGCCTACGAAGAAAACAATTTTGCGTGTGGCCAGGGAGCTGGGAAGGAATGTGGTGATTACAGACGGCTTGATCAATGCCTTTGGTGCGGATCGGGAAGAGCTGAAGAGACTTCTTGTGAAGAAGGCCTTGGAGATAAAAGAGCAAGTGGATGTCATTTTATTATGCCAGGGATCAATGGCGTATTGCGAAGCTGCTTTGGCAGAGGTTTGTCAAAAACCAGTGGTATCCAGCCCCCGGTATGGTGCCGCAGCATTAAAGGAAGCGTTGAGACAAAAGGGATTAGTGTGAAATGCAGAGCATTTCACATCCGGAACCTGCAGCCTGAAGGCTGAATGTCCGTTAGTGTGGAATGCTGTAAAGTACCTAATAGGGCACAGCTAAATTTCAAACAGGAAACTTATATTAACTGTATAAAAAATGAGTTGATATGTGTTTCGCAAGCGCCTAGATCATTATAGATGAAGAAGGAGACGTAAAAATGCTAACAGATACCAGAAAATCCCCCTATGCAAAGGTACATCCGCTGCCTCACAGTGCGGTGCAGTGGACCAAGGGGATATGGGCTGAGACCCTCAGAATGTGCGCAGCTGCAACGGTGCCTCAGCTGCAGAATATGTTCGATTCTAAAGATATTAGTCATGTGGTTGAGAATTTCAGAATCTGTGCTGGAGATGTACAGGGAGAACATGCCGGTACGGTCTTTGGTGACGGAGATTTTTATAAATGGATGGAAGCGGCTATTTACACGGCAGAGAAGGATAAGAATCAAAAGTTGTTTCAGGAGCTTGATGCTTATATTGATCTGATCAGCCGTGCGCAGCAGCCGGATGGATATCTGTCCACGAAGCAGATTATAGGTGAAATGAGTGCCAATGGTGTCACACGGATGGGTGATATCAATGATTTTGAAGTATATAATTTTGGGCATTTATTTACTACAGCAAGCCTTCATTACAGAGTAACGGGGAAGGATAATTTTCTAAAGGTGGCAATGAAGGCTGCAGATTACGTATATGTATTGTACCAGGAGGCTTTAAAAACAGGAGAGGTTCAAACTGCTGTTTGTCCGTCCCATTACATGGGACTAATTGAGCTGTACCGAACAGTAGGGGACAAGAAATACCTTGAGCTGGCAAAGCTTGCGATTCGTCTTAGGGACTCTGTGAAAGATGGTACGGACGACAACCAGGACAGAATACCTCTAAAATCCCACGATAAGATCGTGGGGCATGCGGTAAGAGCAAATTATTTATACAGCGGTGTTGCGGATCTGTATGCAGAGACTGGGGATGAGGAATATAAGGAGATGCTTCACAGGGTTTGGGATAGTCTGTTAAAGCATAAGCTGTATATCACCGGAGGCTGCGGTGCTCTTTATAATGGTGTTTCACCCTATGGTAATTTCTTTACCGACCAGAAGGTACATCAGGCTTACGGATATGAATATCAATTACCCAATATTACTGCTTATAACGAAACCTGTGCCAATATCGGGCTGGTTATGTGGGCTTATCGTATGTTTAATATGGAGCAGAAGGCAATCTATTTCGACGTGATAGAGAAAACCATGCTGAACGTGAATCTAGCGGCAGTCAGTCTGGACGGTAAGCGTTATTTCTATGAGAATATGCTTAGACGTACAAAGAAGCTAGAATATGAAATGGTCTGGCCGCTGGAGAGGACAGAATACATTACCAGCTATTGCTGCCCTCCCAATCTTGCCCGAATGCTGGCTCAAAGCTCAGAATATGCGTACTCTCTGGCGGAGAATGGAATCTATCTGGGGATGTATGGCTCGAATGAAGCCAATATAAAATTAGAGAATGGTGCGGATTTTACTCTTCGCCAGGATACAGAATATCCGAATCATGGACAGATCAGACTAAACATCACAGAAGTGAGATATGCGGCGGAGGTTGTTATCAATGTCAGAGTTCCCGGATGGGTGGAAAAGGGTTATCTAAAAGAACCTTCCGGTAAGAAGAGAGTTCTGACCAAGAAGGATGCCGGTACATATATTCCTATTCGGCTTCCTGTCTTGCAGGCGGCGGAGGTGGAACTATTCTTTGATATGCCGGTACGCCTTACTATCTCCCATGCAATGGTAGAAGAAAACAACAATCAGGCGGCGGTAGAAAAGGGGCCGCTGGTATATTGTATGGAGTCGGCGGATATGGATGCCGGTACGCTGGATAGCTTAATGATTTCGCCTTTTTCCACATTCGAAGAAGTTCCCATCCAGATTGCAGGGAGAGAGGTTTGGGCAATTGAGACAGAGCTTTATGAGCGCCATTGTCAGGAATATGATGAGGAGGCTCTATATCAGACCTATCATTTTCAGGATATGAAAAAAAGCAGGGGCAGAATGATTCCTTATTATGCCTGGGATAATCGCGGCTTCGGTGAGATGAAGATATGGCTCCCATTAGCATATATCAATTAATACCTTAGGGCGTGTCTGAAAACTCACTTGCTTAATTTATAGTTAGGTAATTGCGAAACTAAGAAAATTTAGTTATTGTATACACAACATATACTATTTCGAAGCGGAAGTTAAGCCCGAAGGAAGCTTTGGAGCGTAGAAATGGTATGTGTTGTGTATACAATTA
>JAEWMZ010000154.1 GCA_023392995.1 Bacillota bacterium | reverse complement strand
ATGGAAATATTGTTTAACACCTCGTTATTTTTCTTCACCATCTCAAAAAGCTTCTTACCGAGAAGATCATGTTCCGATCTTACATTAATCTTAACTGTCAGATCACCGTCAGCAATCTTCTCAGCGGCTAATGCCTGCTCCCGTATACTTGCGGTCATATGATCGAAGGCCTCCATCAGACTTCCGATCTCATCCTTTGTATTCGCCTCCAGGTTAACTTCAATATCACCGACTGCCAGCTGCTCCGCCGCCTTCACAAGCTTTTTAACCGGATTACTGATAATATTGGATATCACAATTCCAAGTACAACTGCAATTAAGATACCCATCACAATTACAGCGATCATCGTAATTGAGGCTTGGGTTGCCAATTCACTATTATTATCTGATTTCTTTTCCGCGGACTGAGCATTAAATTCAAAGATAGCATCAAAGGAGCTCTGAAGATTATCTCCTGTGGTTTGCAAATCTCCCAATATCAAGCTTTTGGCTGCATCAACATTTTCATTATCGATATAAGCCCGAATCTCCTTAATTTGTCCGTCAAATAAATTCCACTTTTCATTTAACTCATCAAAAAGAGCCCGATCCTTCTGATCAAATATACTCTTATCATAAGCCACCAGGCTGTCTCCTACTGCCGCAGTAAAGGTATCCACTTTTTCCATATAGGCATCTTTGTTTTCCGTATCCATTATAATCTTTGCGGTATTATAGCGAAGCCTCTGGTAGGCGATGTCTGCCTCTCCAATTGTTTTTATTCCCATTGTGTTCTCAACAAAAAGCTGTGTGTCTTCCTGATTAATTCTGTTAATATTAAATAAGCCTATCACACCAACCAATCCAGCAATCAGAGCCACCAAAACAAAGCTGGATATTAATTTCACAGCGATTTTTAAGTCTAGAAACCATTTCATATGATTTTTCCCTTCTTATGTATAATCTAAATAGCCTGTGTCAAATTTATTTGTTCCTCTTCCGTTAATAGCTTGGTGCAATCCAGCAGCAGCTTAACCTCGCTGCCAACTTTACCAATTTTCTTAAGATATCTGTTGGGATAACCCATGTTCATCTGAGGCGGCTCCACGATACTGTCCTCCGCAATTGTCAGCACTTCTGAAACACGGTCAACAATGAGACCAACTGACATCTGCTCAATATCAACAACTATGACACAGGTTCGGTCATTATATTCCTTTTCTGCCTTTTTAAAACGAATTCTCACATCCATCAGCGGTATGATCTTTCCCCTTAAGTTAATAATCCCTTTAATGTAATCCGGCATTTCAGGAATCAGGGTAATTGCCTGTATACCTATGATTTCTATTACATGCAAAATTTCAATACCATAGGTCTCATGATCCAGCGTAAACGTTAGATACCTTCCCTTCTGCGTATCTTCTTCTGCCTGTTCATATTTCATAGTTCGTTCCGACACACTTTCACCTCTTTCCTTTTCTTAATCATTATATTTTAAGTAACTGCAAAACTAAGAAGTTGCTATTTTCATACCATTCGTGTATTTTCTGAGCATATAGCACATACGCGGACAGTGGGCAGTGGAATTAGCACCAATGGTATAAAAACTCCCATCGACCATATTGTTTTACAATTGCCTAATCACTTGGTTTCAATGACAAGCAACACAATTTGCCACCATAATTTTACACATTTTTCATGTGTTCATACCAATGTAACAGTTTTATTATTTTGTTGTATTCGGGAGGAAAATCAGGTGATTTTTATCTGATTCGGATATATAATGAAATATGTCATTGATGACTCGGTCAAAGTGGCTAATTATAAGACTTTTACAGTGTTTGGCGTATTTATCATACGCGCTGCAGCTGCCGTGTTATCCATGTTTTTAACGTTCTGCGTAAAATTAGGAAAGAAGGTATTTTGATGACAGTAGAACCCATCAGAGATAAAGGAAAAATTGATCAAATGTATTATTATTTAGCCAACAAGGATATAAAATACGGTTTACTCTTTAAATTCGGCCTGAATACCGGTTTAAGAATCAGTGACATATTGCCAATTAAGCTTGAAGATGTAATAAGTCACGATGGACAATTCCGGGAATATTTTGTTTTAAACGAGAAAAAGACGGGAAAGGAAAAAAAGATAAAAATAAATGAAGCGCTGACGAATGAAATCCAAAAATATATACAAATCAACAACCCGACTCCCGAAAGCTATTTGTTTAAAAGCCGCAAAGGCAGTCATTTAGGCAGGATTCAGGCATACCGGGTCTTAAAGGACGCAGCAGATCATATCGGTCTTGAGAATTTCGGAACACACAGTTTGAGAAAAACCTGGGGCTATTGGACTTACAAACTATCCAACTATAATGTGGGGCTGATTATGGATACCTTTAATCACAGTTCCCCCAGCATTACCTTAAGGTATATTGGCATCAATCAAGATCAAAAAGACGAGCTATACAACCTCGTTCAATTTTAGATGTCATATGTTGTATAATTATGAAATATTTTGCAATTATTGTTGCTTTATAGGACATTATATCATATAATGGATACAACAAAATAATAAAACTGTTACATAAATATGCATCTATGTCCTATTAACCTCTCTGATCATCCTATATTTTGTAATTTAAATCTAATTTTGTTCTATTAATTCATATTATACTAAAGATGGCTTTTCCATTTGACAATTTCAGAGTAGAAACGCTCAACCACCTCCTGAGCTTGTCACAGTTCGGGAGGTAGAATCATCATAAAATCACCTATTCATTATTTTAATATTTAATTCTATTATACCTATTTTTGAATGAAAATGCAAAGTGTACGTCTTGTTAGATTCTACCAGCCCCAACTATCTTTTGTAAGCCTCTTTAGGAGATAAGAGCAATCATTTTCAGTTGTCTGCTGTTCAATTCCCCCCTCCTGTTCCTGCTTTAGCTTCAACAGCTATAGATTCTTCAACTACAGGGAAATGATCCTGTTCACTCGCTGCTCCATAAGAGTTGAGTTTTCTTGTCCCTTCTTTTCCACTTTATCCTGCCGGATTGTTATCTACTCTTGAAACAAACGTTGTCCTGGAATATAATGTAAACACATTAAGCAATACCTGATAAAAAATCAGCATGAAAAGTTTTCTCCTTCTGTGCTTTTCATGTCGTTTCTCAAACGATAAATTATATATTAATTTGAAAGGAAAAGAAAAGAAAAATGGCTAAATATTTAAAAACTAATACTAAAATCAAAAAGAGAATTTCACTGATAACGTTAATCGTAATACTAATGGTTATGATTATTTCGAGTACTACTATTCTTAAATTGAACAAAAATAGTTTATCAAGTGCTGCAAAAGAGGCGCTATTTAATACTTCAATCAAGGATTATCGATCTGAATTAGCATCATTTCAAATAAATAGAAAGCAAGACATGAAGCATGATATCGGTTTATTAACAAAAAGCTATAACAGCACCATCAGGACAAATTCGTCATTAGCAGCTACATCATCTGTGTACCAAAAAGGTATGTTTGAATTTACTGAACAAAAAAGAACTTTAGTATATGATGGTATTCATAACAATGGATATGAATTGGTAAACGATCTTGATATTCCAGGGGACACGCCAAAAAGCGAATTAGAAAAAGAGGCTAACTCCTATGATTTAATAGAGGGGAATACAGCCAGCAATAACAAAAGTAAAGGTATTTCACCGATCAGTGGTACCTTTATCTCACCTTACACC
>JAEWMZ010000142.1 GCA_023392995.1 Bacillota bacterium | reverse complement strand
AACACAGAAAAGCAAATATGTTCACAATGTGGGGCACCTTTAGACACCAGCTTAAATGTCTGTAAATATTGCGGAGCAGAAATTGCAGTGAAACCTCAGAATAGTGCTCCTCAGCAACAGCAGCAGTATACGCAACAGTCAAATCAATACATACAGCAGCCAAATAGCTATACGCAACAGTCAAATCAATACAGTTCGAACCAATACAGTACGAACCAATACACACAGCAGACGCATACTTATGTACAGCAGACACAGACTCATGTGCAACAGTCACCACCTCAATATATTCCGCCCCAGGCGCCTGTCTATGCACAGACGATGAGCTATAATACACAGAATAGTATGTCTGGTTATTATCCGTATAAACAAAAAAGTAAGGTTTTAGCCGGAGTATTAGCAATCTTTTTTGGAACTTTCGGTGTTCATAAGTTTTATACGGGGCATGTTGGATGGGGAATCGTATATTTGCTGTTCTTTTGGACTTACATTCCGGCGATGGTTGGATTTGTAGAAGGAATTATCTATTTATGCACAAGTAATGAGAATTTCAATATGAAATATGTCAAGCATAAGAATTAGGTTAATTATATCGTTAGTAAAAAGAATAAGAAAAGCTATAATATGTATAAGGTAATGAGTTGATTTTGAATTCAGATTAATAAAATTTAGGATAGGAATTTATAAGTAAAAATTTATTATATAAAAACTAGAAAGCTCCTGGGATAGCAATAATTAAAAGGCTATCCCAGGAGCTTTTCACTGTTATTAGTTCATAAACAAAGGTTTCTTGTAACTATTCAGTCGTAGATAAAAAAGTACTATATAGGTCGAAATAATGCTGGACCTATATTCCCTTTTCAAGTATAATAGATTTATAAAAGATACTTGAAGGGATGTGGATGGTTTGCCTGAAAATAGGAATGATGAACTTTTCAAAATACTGCTTGATAGAATTGACGCGCTCACTTTAGCCATTTCAACTCAGACAGCTACTATTCAAGAGCAAACAAATACCATCCATGAATTAAAAGCTATAAATATTGCCTTGCAACAAAATATTGAATCTCTTACAGAAGAAAATCTTCAGTTAAAGGAGAGGCTTAGTAAGAACAGCAAAAATAGTTCAAAACCACCGTCGAGTGACGGCTTCAATAAACCAGCTCCGAAAAGCCTAAGGAAGTCTTCTGGCAAAAAAGTAGGCGCACAGGATGGACATGAAGGACGGGGTTTTTCCATCACCCAGACCCCCGATCAAGTGCAAAATCACCACCCAGTACAATGCAGCGGTTGCCTTTATGAGGGAAAATGCTCTGCATGCAGCACCTCCGACACCAGGTATGAAGTTGATATTAGAGTTAATACCAAAGTCATTGCTCATCGGGTTATTTCCTTTGAATGTCCAGTGCAAAACGGAGCGGTTATATCTGGTTCATTTCCAGATAACATTACTTCAACCATGCAGTATGGCAATAACCTTGAGGCATTGGCAGTTTCTCTCAATACTGTTGGGATGATGGGGATAAAACGTACCCATGATATCCTGAGTGCTGTATTTGGCATTCCTATTAGCACTGGAACTATCCATAGTATGGTAAAAATTTGCGCCAGTAAGCTTACGAATACAGTGGAGCAAATCCGTACATTAGTAACATCACTCCCCGTGGCACATTTTGATGAAACAGGAACCCGTGTTGATAAAAAGACTTGCTGGGTTCATAATGCTTCCAACGAGCATTTTACCTATCTTTCCTTGGAAGAAAAACGGGGAACCAAGGGAATGGACTCCAGCGGTATCCTTCCTGAATTCAATGGTATTGCAGTACATGATTGCTGGAAATCGTATTGGAGCTATACTACCATTACCCATGCAATCTGTTGTGCTCATCTTCTGAGAGAATTGACCGGGGTTTTTGAAAACCATCCAGAGCAATCCTGGGCAGATAAGATGAAGCAGCTGCTTCTGCGGATGAAAAAGGCAAGGGACAAAGCAGTGGCTTCGGGTAAGGGATGCCTGAGTTATTATTATCTGCACAACTTCGATATGGAATATGACTGTATCCTAACGGAAGCAAGAGAACAAAATCCCATCAAGGAAAAGCAGGCAGGGAAACGAGGACGCCAACCCAAAGGAAAACTCCGCGCATTAGTGGAACGGCTGGCTGATTACAAGGCAGGAGTCTGCTTGTTCGCCAAAAACTTTCTAGTTCCATTTGATAATAATCAGGCGGAAAGAGACATCCGCATGGTAAAGGTGAAAACTAAAGTATCTGGATGTTTTCGCACCAAAGAAGGCGCTGACTCCTTTGTTAAAATCATGTCTTATATAGGCACAGCAAACAAACACGGAATAAATTCGTTTATAGCAATTAAAAAAGCCCTAGATGGTCAATCAGATTTCATCTTTATTTAGAGGGTGACTGAACAGTTACGGTTTCTTTTTATATTATCTATAGTTCTTCTATAATACCTTTTAACTTTAAGCTAGCCTCATAATCAGGGTCTAAGGAAAGGGATTTCTCTATAAATGCCAAAGCGATCTCAGTCTGCTGTACATTATAATAGCATACCGCGATCTCATAATAAATCGAAGCATCCTCTCCATAAAATTCTAAGGATGTATTATAAAGTTCAACTGCCTCCATGTCGTAACCCAAATAACTTAATAAGGAGCCTAAGCAATAGGATAGATCACCTTCCTCACCAATGGGGAAGTAGAGCTCTTGTATATGTTGTATAACATCCACCAGTTCATCCCTTGGAAAATCCTTCTCCTCATCGATTCGTTCCAACAGGGTATTATAGAATTCAATGAAGGTTCTGGAATCCCAGACTGTATAGCGAAGGAAGGTCAGAAGCTCTTTTGTGGTAAGTGATTTGTTGTGGGGAACCAAGGCTTTCTTTATCAGAAAGAAATCATCAGGCCCGATACCCTCAATAATTTCCCGATAAGCCAGGGTAGCCTCCATGAAATTATGGGTGCGCTTACTTAAGAAAAAGGAGGACATCGTTACATTCTCATGGTTATAGAGGCTATGAATGGCCTTGCCGCCAAGCTTACTAAAGTACAGCTCCAGAGCGTGAAAATTAACCGTCAGGGAGATGGAGCCGTGCTTTGATAAAAAGGGGTGATAGTTTTTATCCATTGAGAAGGTATCACGGTAGCCTTTATCTGTGGAGATTAAAAGAATATCATCGTTAAACAGCGTTCTTAATCGTTCCATGCAACGAATGGCTGCAATAGGGAGTGAAAAGGCGGTATCCTCCAAACAGCTCTTATAATAGAGAAGAATATCATTGATAAGACTCTCCTCATAATAGTCCTGCCCTGTAATAAGCCTGTCTGAATAAGAATAATCGAGACCCGATAATATGGAGTGATCCTTCGAGTCTACGGTTCCGTTCTCGGAGTCTACGGTTCCATTCTCGGAGCTTACGGCTCCATTCTCTAAGCTTACGATTCTATTCTCTGAGCCTATGGTTCCACCTTCCGTGCCTATGATTCTATTCTTTGAGCTGACGGACTCATCCTTGGAGGTAACAGTAATCAGTCCTTCGTAAAGTTCTCCGTCCTTCACGTAAAAGGTATCTTGAGGAAGGCTATCAAAAGTATAATTCGCAAAGAGAATCAGCGGATTATGAAGATTCCCGGCACTTAAAACCTCACCGCTGCAGCTTAGGTGCAACTCATGATCCCTGGTCATATCAAAGGTGGCACAGTCCAGGAGGCCACTTTCAAAATAAGGCTCTAAGTAGCTGTGGTTTCGCCAGTAGGTGACATTGCGCTCGGCAAGATCGGTTATGATATACTTAAACTTTAAGCCCTTAAGGGAAGAATTCTCAAGAATATGAAGAAATCGTTTTAAAAAGGTATAGGTAAAGCGACCAACACCTGCCGCAAGCTCCAGGATGTAAATGGTTGTGTTTCGATCAAAGTCCTCACAGGAGGCAATATCGCGGCAGTAGCCGAAGACGGTTTTAGCATATAGGTTGGCGATATAAGGATTGGTAGTGATATATTGGGGTACGATTCCTTTAATCCAGGCCTCAGGACCCTGATTGGCGTAGAAGTCGGCTTGCAGTTTCCATACCATAGACTGGGACAGGGGTTGATCGGCTTCTACTATAACGACTGGATTTTCTGCTTGAGTTGATTTG
The DNA here is from genome assembly GCA_023392995.1 of Bacillota bacterium. GTDB lineage: Bacteria > Bacillota > Clostridia > Lachnospirales > Lachnospiraceae > Mobilitalea. The sequence continues at coordinate 122 of JAEWMZ010000142.1, read as the reverse complement.
CTGGATCTTTTTATTTGGTACTTTTTCATGGTTTTTGACAAAGTGGTTCCTCCCGGGTTTCAACTAAGGTTCTATTTGATGGAACAAGATTTTTCACGAATAGAATTATACAACAGATTTTT
>JAEWMZ010000135.1 GCA_023392995.1 Bacillota bacterium | reverse complement strand
AATGGAGGTAACTATGAAAAAACAAACCTTTGGTGTAATCGTTACAACAAGAGGCTTCTTCCCGTCCCATCTTGTTAAGACAGCACGTGAGAAGATCACAGAGCTTTTGAAATCCCAGGGTCATGACTATGTCCTGGTAGGTGAAAATGATACAGAATACGGCGCAGTCGTAACCTATGAGGAAGCAAAAGTATGTGCAGATTTATTCAAGAAAAACAGTGATATTATCGATGGAATTATCGTTATTCTTCCCAACTTCGGAGAAGAACTTGGCGTTGCAGAAGCAATTCAACTATCCGGTCTTGACGTACCGATCTTAATCCAGGCTTGTGATGATGATTGGGATAAGATGGACATGAGCAACCGCCGTGATGCCTTCTGCGGTAAGCTGTCCCTTTGCAACAACCTGTACCAAAGAAATATAAAATATTCCTTAACAGAGCTTCATACCTGCAAGATTGATAGCGAAGAATTTAAGAAAGACCTTCAGAAGTTCGCTGGTGTCTGTCGTGTTGTAAACGGCCTGAAGGGCTCCCGTATCGCCATGCTGGGTGCGCGTCCGATTGCCTTCAATACCGTCCGCTTCTCAGAGAAGATTCTTCAAAAGCATCGTATCGCTGTTCAAACAGTAGACTTTTCAGAGATTATCTTCAAAGCGATGAGCTATGATAATCAGGAGAAGATTGCTGCTAAAATGGAAGAAATCAAAGCCTACGGAAATATTCCGGAGTTCATTAACAATGAATTAATTGAACGTCAGGCAAAGCTATGTATCGTATTAGAGGATACCGTGGAAGAGCTGGATTGTGATGCTTCCACCGTACAGTGCTGGGATAGTGTCGAGAATAACTATGGCTGTGCAACCTGCCTTGCGATGAGTATGATGGGCGATAAAGGAAAGCCTTCTGCTTGTGAGAGTGATGTTACAGGTGCTGTCTCCATGCTGACTGCTTATCTGGCAGCTGGCTCCGCTCCGGCACTGATGGACTGGAATAATAATATCCGTGAAGAGCGTGATACCTGTGTATCCCTTCACTGCTCCAATTTCCCTAAGAGCTTCTTTGATACAGAGATTGAGATTGAATGCTTGGATGTACTTGGCAGTACCTTAGGCAAGGAAAATTGCTTTGGTGCCTGCAAGGGACAGGTAGCACCTGGAGATATGACTTATTTCCGTGTTACTACCGATGACCAAAAGGGAATTATGAAGGCATACCTTGGTGAAGGCCGCTTCCAGGAAGAAGAGATACCAACCAAGGGAGGTCTTGCAAATTGTTATGTTCCTGAATTGCAGAAGCTGATGCAGTATATGTGTAAAAATGGTTTTGAGCATCATGTTTGCTTTGTTCGCGGACATGTGGCAGATGTCATAGAGGAAGCATTAACAAACTATATGGGTGTTGAGGTTTACAGACACAGTTAATTTATACCGCTCTAATTATGGCGTGTTTTTAACACACCCTAAGAACCCTCTAAATTATAAAAGCCCCCCGAAAGACTTTAAATTTCACTAATCGTTGTGGAATTTAAAGTCTTTTTTAGTCTATCTTAAAAGGCTGTTTCACGGGTGGATTTCAATCTCTTCATGCGGTTTTATTTGCTTGCAGCATATATCAAACTAAATATTACAATTTTTTAGTGACTTATCCCCGGAGGTGAAAAAACCTTATACGGATGCGGTTATTAATATGATATTTATTACTGCTCGAATTGCAGACGAATCATCGGGAAGTGCATATAATCATGGAAAAATAGCAGAGAGAATTAAGGTTTCCAATTGCCTGACTAATCCATGGAAAAGGAGAAAAGTAAGAAAAAAGGATAGCTAAGGTTGGATTAGAGTATTGTGAAGTGAGGGAAAAAGACTAATATATTAGATATAAGGAGTGCTAGTGCAAATTACGGGAGGGCATGAAAATGAAGAGTAAAACAAAGAATTTTATATCCGAGGCTCAGATTAGAAATCTGGTTAAGGTTAACTTTGGTGATAGTTGCCGGGTGGGCAGTATTAAGGAGCTTAAGGGTGGCATGTTCAATTGTGCATATCTGATCGAGCGAATGGTGGAAAAGGATAATATTGTGCTGAAGGTTTCCATAAAGCCGGGCACCAGAACGCTGACCTATGAGAGAGATCCAATGCCGACGGAGGTGGCTGTATATCAGTTAATTGAGGAACAAACTACAGTACCTGTTCCCAAGTTGCTGGCTTATGATTTTAGTAAGAAGCATATTGAGAGCAACTATTTTTTTATGACCGCCCTTGAGGGAATCTCAATGAATACAGTACAAAAAAAGATGTCTAAGGAAAATCTGGCTGAGTTAAAAATGGAACTGGTAGGTTATATGGCACAGCTTCATCAAATCAAGGGGGATTATTTTGGTTATTTCACGAAAGACCCGCAGTGTCAGTTTAAGACCTGGAAGGAAGCCTATCTGAGTATGATTCGTGTGCTCTTGGAGGATGGGAAGAGGAATGGGACAAAGTTGCCCTATGAGCGGTACGAGAAGGTATTAAAAGAGAAATCAGGTTTCCTGGATGCGGTACAGGAGCCTTCTTTGGTAGACTACGATCTTTGGGCTGGAAATGTATTTGTAAAGCAGCAGGGAGAGAACTATATCTTAGAGGGAATCATTGATTTTGAACGGGCTTATTGGGGAGATCCCCTGGCAGACTTCGGCGGAAGTGTAATGCTACTGGACAAGATATATGAGGAACCCGAGCTTTGGAGTACCTATTCTAAAAAGGCAGGATTTGGACGGGAGCTTACCAGGGAGGATCAGACTAGAAGAGCCTTTTATGGCTTATATATCTATACGATCATGGCTGCGGAAACCTTTCGCTATGACTTTCTTTATGGACAAATGCAACGAGCCTTTGCAATGAAATTTGTAAAGAAATACTTGAAGCTCCTGGAGGAGGCATAAGGCGGAGGTGAGCAAGTGAAGGAGAGATATAGGTCTGAACTGGAAGAGACTCCGATTGGGCGGCTGATCTGGTTACAGTCAGTCCCAGCTACGATCGGCATCCTTTCCTACAATCTTTATCACATCATAAATACAATTTATATATCCAGAGGATTGGGAGCCTTTGCAGCAGGAGGGCTTGCAATAACGCTTCCAATCTTTCTTTTTCTTTCCGCACTGAGTAGTACAATGGGCGCCGGAGCTGCCTCTATTATCTCCCGGGCATTGGGAAATAAGGAGGTTGAGAAGGCGAATAAGGTAGCTGCAAATACCTTTGTAGTTTTCTGGTGTCTGGCGATTTTAACAACAATTCTTGGGATTTGCTTTCTGGAGGAGATGCTCTATGCCATGGGGGTAACGGACAGCCTCCTCCCCTATGCTAAGGAGTATTCGAAGATTATACTGCTGGGAGCAATCACAAGTACCGGCTTTTCCAGCCTGATCCGGGCAGAGGGCAGCAGCCGGTTTGCAATGTATCAATGGACGATTCCAGTGGTGATTAACATGCTCTTGGATCCAGTTCTTATCTTCTTCTTTCGGCTTGGGATTCAAGGAGCGGCAATCGCCACAGTCCTTTCTCAATGCATTTCAGTGGCTATGTTTTTCTACTATTTCTTTTTCTCGGGTAGAAGCAGCTTGAAGCTAAAGCCCTGTCACTTTGTTCCTGACTGGAGGATCGTCGGTGAAATACTTATGATCGGATTGCCCTCCTTCTTACAGCTGGCAAGCCAGAGCCTGACTATCGCTATTATCAATAATGTGCTTAGAAAATGGGGAGGAGACTTAAATATCAGTACCTATGGCATTACCAACAGGATCATGATGTTTATGATGATTCCCCTCCAGGGAATCGTCCAGGGAATTCAACCTATCATAGGCTATAATTATGGAGCAGGAATAAAATCAAGGGTGGAGAAGACATTAAAGGCAGCTTCCAGCGTTGCGGGCTGCTATGGTTTGGTGATTACCCTTCTTGTAATTCTATTTCCCGCACTGTGCCTATACCCATTTACTTCGGATACAGAGATTATTTCCATTGGAAGTGGAATCTTACAAATAACCTGCCTGGGGCTTACTTTTTCGGGGGTGCATATGATGCAGCTGGCATATTTTCAGGCAATCGGGAAAAAAGAAATATCACTGGTATTATCCCTATGTAACTATATCCTGTGTTTTGTTCCGGTTTTACTGGTGCTGTCGCAGTTGCTCGGAGTGAAGGGAGTATGGCTTTCTTTCCCCCTTTCGGGTATAATTACATTATCAATCTCTTCCGGTTGTGTGATACGTCAGAAACGAAGAGAAGCAATAAAATAAGCGGTGGGTATTTAAAAATTGAAAGGCACGGGTATTAAAATTGAAGCAGGAGGACTTAATAAGGGTAATCGAACAGCAGGATGAAAAGAATATGAGGTTCGCAAAAGAGAATTTCAGGCAAATGATTGAAAATGAATTTATACTCGGTAATATCCTCTTAAGCTATCTGGATTTTATGGAGAAAAATAATAATCCGGAACTTTATTATGAGGACTTTAATGAGCTTATGAAAAAAGGAGGCCCGCCCACCAAGAAGCTGAAGGATTTTGATATCAGTAAGCAGATGACCACCCAGGGCATGTACCTACACAAGCATACTTATATTGAGGTGGATTATGTTTACCGGGGCTGTTGTACTTATTATACCGGAAGCGAGACTAACTCCTTTTTGCTAAAGGAAAAGGAGCTCTGCATTGTGAATCAGAATGTGGTTCATGCAATTGAGCTTCAGGAAGAAGATGCTGTTGTTATTAAGTGTATGATTCCTTTTGAATACATTGCGTTGGAGCAGTTTCCGCCGGCAGGATGGGAGGTGCCGGTTCGGAGCTTCCTGCAGCATGCGGTAAATGACAATGTTACAAAGCCCTCTTATCTGGTCTTTCGTATTGAAAATACCGAATATATAGAGGAATTAATCTATCATATGTTCTGCGATTTTTTTGATAAGCCTTACGGCTGGAGCTGTGCCGTAAAAAATCATCTGTCCAACCTGTTTCTGTATCTGATGCGGACAAAAAAGGAAGAACTGCTGCAGTCGGTGGATATACAGGAAGAAAATCTCAATATTGCAAAGGTGCTGGATTGCATCAACAAGAATTATCCATATATTACTTTGAAGGATTTGGCTGAGGATTTTCATTTTCATGAGAATTATCTTAGCAGAATGATAAAGCAGCATTGTCAGAAAAGCTTTCGTGAACTGGTATGTGAGATCAGATTAAAGGAAGCAAAAAGACTGCTGATGGATACGCAGTACTCGGTAACTGAGATATCAGCAAGGATTGGTTACCATAAGCCGAATTATTTCTTTAAACTTTTTAAGGAGCATTATGGGAAGACGCCGATTGAATTTCGAAATGAATATAAAAGATCAGCCAATTACGAAACACTATAATTTGTGAAATTTTCATACAATTAATGCAAATTCCTTCGCTCCATGCTGTATACGGCTGAATTCCGCTCAGGAACCTGCATTAATTGTATGAAAAAATTAGAAGTTTTTGAGTTTCGCAATTGTCTAAAGATCAGTTTTATAATCGGAAAAAAGTCGTGTTCTGAGTTAAGCGTGATATTTATATATATTTAATAAATTCCATTTTGACTTAAAACGGGGAATGTGATATATTAACCTGCGTGAATATTCTTTATCTATTAGGATAAAGCTTACAGCATGGCAGTGCTAAGCAGTGAAGTTAAGTGAATTTTGCTGCCAGTAGCAGAAGCCAAGAGTAACAATTCTCTTAATATTAAGGTGTAGGTGAAAGACATGATAAACCCCGCAAAATTATTTAAGCTTAAAGGTTCCTGGGATCAATTTGTAAAAAATCATCCGAGATTTCCGCAGTTTATGGATGCTGTAAAAAATACGGGCATTGAGGCTGGGACAATAATTGATATAACCATAACCACTCCGGAAGGAAGAAATCTAAGTACAAACATTAAGGTAACACCTTCGGACAAAGAACTATTAGAGGAATTAAACGATTTGCTTCGCAATAGTTAATAGAAAGAAGGTAAAGATAAAATGTCTGATTCTCTGATTACAAAAAAAGCAATCGCTACCGGACTGAAGGAGCTTACCAAGCAAAAAAGCTTTGATAAGATTACTGTTTCAGATATTACTCAGATCTGCGGCTTGAACCGGCAGACCTTTTATTATCATTTTCAGGATAAGTTTGAACTAGCCGACTGGATCTATTATAACGAAGCGATCTCAATTCTTGTAAATGATATGGATAATAATAACTGGGAGGATAAAGTTCTGTTGTTCTTAAAGAAGCTCAAGGAGGAGGATTACTTTTATATCAGTACCTTGAAGGCTTCCGTGGAGAACGAGTTCCGGGAATATTTATTTAAAATTATTGTGAAGCTGTTATGTGATATGTTCAGTGAGGTAGCCGCACAAGCGAAGGATCGGGAGCGGGATATCCGCTTTATTGCAGAGTTCTACGCTCATGGATTTATCGGAGGAATTGTAACCTGGGCTCACAATGGCATGAAGGAAACACCGGAGTATTTAGCGGAGAGATTAAAAATCCTGTTAATCGGCACGGAGAAATACCTTCCCGTGTTTACGAAAAATGCCTGATTCATAGATTGTAACTGTAAAAAAGTAATTTTCTGATCGCCATCATGAAAGTCTTAATGATTCTCGTTAATAAAATAGAATACAAATAGTTCCCTGGCTTTTAGAGGATCCTGTGCTTTACAAGCGCTCAGGAGCTCTTGCTGGATCCGTGGGTACTCATCTGCTGGATAGCGATTTGGAAACGCGTTCATACCAAGCTCTGTCATGTTACGGGCACAGCGATTGGGTGAGCGGTTCATTCTTTTTAGTGACATATCTACAGCTGCAAGCAATGCAGCTTTTTTTATTCCCTGGCGGAGCATCTGTTTCTTGGGTTCCGTTACTCCTGATTCTTTCTGATACATATCCATCTGCATTGTTGCCTCCAATTCTGTCTGTTTTGTATTTCCGTCATATTATAATATCCGTCCTATTTATAATAAATGTACATATATGATTCAATAAATTTTAACAGTTTGCTTAATGATATTCTATTATGACGAGCTAAGTCTTCCTATAGACAAAATCATGTATTTGTCGTATTTTTTACCAAATAAGGAGCAGTGTCTAAAAACTCGACAAGGATTTCGATGTGTCTAAATACATCAGAAAGCGATGGTGCTATACTTCCCGATATGAATTAGACGGAAAGAGAGATAAAATCCCGTTTCATGTTCAGACTTAATAATTCGAGGAGTGATGCAGATGAAACAAAATGTGACAAAAATGAGGATACTAAAGGTATTACTGGTAATAGGTGTAATAGTGATACCGGTACTTTATAGCTACTTCTATCTGGGGGCTTTCTGGGATCCCTATTCCCGGCTGGATACACTGCCCGTAGCGGTAGTGAATAACGATGCGGGAGCTACTATTAATGGAGAGAACCGCAATGTTGGCGAAGAGCTGTGCAAGGAATTAACCGACAGTAATGAACTGAAATTTGTACTTACAGACGAGGCTGCTGCAAAGAAGGGAACAGAGGGAGAAGATTATTATGCTATGATTCTTATCCCAGAGAATTTCTCAAAGAATATTGCTTCAGCACAAACCGATGATAAGCAGCTGGCAACGATCACTTATAGTGCTAATGAAAAGAGAAATTACCTTGCCAGCCAAATATTAAGCAAGGCAATGATGCAGATTGAGCAATCGGTTCAATCAAAGGTTGACCAGGAAATCGTTCAGAAATTAGCGGATTCCATCAATGAGGTTCCTGATCAGATGAATAAGCTTTCTGACGGTTTAGGCGAATTGTCCGATGGCTCAGGCAAGCTTCTGGATGGTACACACACACTGGCCGAGGGAGCCAATACCTTCTCTGATAAATTCGGTGAATATCAAGATGGTGTAACTGCCCTAAAGAAGGGTTCAGATTCCTTAAGCACCGGAGCGGCGACTTTGGACAGCGGGCTTTCCGAATTGCTAAAGGGTGCCAATAAGCTTAGCGCTTCTACAGAAAATATCGGAGATTTAACAACAGGAGCTAAGAAGCTTGCAGCCGGAGCACAGCAGTTAAATGACGGACT
>JAEWMZ010000042.1 GCA_023392995.1 Bacillota bacterium | reverse complement strand
TTGCACTTTTTTATCCAAAATTTTAATTGTATAGTCTAACTGTTTATATATGACATTTTATTACATTAAGAATGACTATACAATACAAGTGTTTAGTTAAATTAAGGACGGTGAATTAAAATGAACTTGAATTATAAAGCCATAGGTACGCGCATTAAGGAAGCTCGCTTAATGCAAAATATGAGCCAGGAGCAGCTGGCGGAGCTGGCAGGGTTATCCACAACACATACCAGCCATGTTGAAACTGGAAATACGAAGGTGAGCCTCCCTTCGTTGGTTAAGATTGCAAATGCCCTTGGTGTTTCTCTGGACGAGCTGGTGTGTGACAGTATTGTCAGAGGACAGGCAGTGTTTGAAAGTGAGATTGCAAGAACGATTGACGATTGCAGTGAACTGGAGATTCGTGTGATCTCAGACATGGCCAAGGCAATCAAAGCAAGTATGCGCCAGCGGATACGATATGATCGGATCATATAAAGGTCTGTAACCACTAAGAAGAGCTGTTTTGATCCTGGAAAATTAGTTTAGTAATTGGAAGGCAAAGAAATAAAAATGATTATGAATAATAAAAAAATATGTTTTAATAATTAATATATTTTAGCATTTAATTAAGACTGCAAATAATGTTCATTGATGTGAAATTTATAGTAAAAATATGTCTGGATATACATTTAGAGAAAGTAAGCATCTTGGATGCGTTTATCTGTAGAATAGAATGACTGGATATCAAGATGTCTGAATCATAGGATATCTGGTTGATAAGATGTCTGAATCATAAGATGTCTAGTTTATAGGATGTCTAATTGATAGAATGTCCGATATCTGAAACATAGGATATTTGAATCATAAGATATCTGGTTGGTTATACGTTTGACTGGAGTATACATCATAAATAAAAATATGCGGAAGGTAGATATAGTAGTTATCCATCTGGATGGGATATATTTCATAGAATCAATATATTTCTAAATCCGGCATATTTCTGAATTTAGTATATTTCTAGTTGTAGTATATTACAACAAATAGTATATTTCTAGACTTAGTATATTTCCATATATTGAAATATGTCATTTTTTGTGGTAAATTAGAAGAAATGGAGATGTTGTGATGGAATACTTAACAGTGAAAGAAGCTGGGATTAAATGGGGTATTGGAAGTAGAATGGTGACAATTTACTGTGCTAGCGGTAGAATCAAAGGAGCAGTAAAAAAAGGAAATCTTTGGCTGGTTCCGGCAGATACGCCCAAGCCCGATGATATGCGAAGAAAATCTTCAGAGACATAAATTTGCGCATCAAAGCTTCTAATAGAAAGGTAAACTATCTCCTCCCAGCTTGGAGGGACTAGATGCAAAAGAAAATAAATCAACATAATAATAATTATTATTTTTCGGACAAGCTAAGAAGGCAGCTTGATCAAATATCTCAGCATCCGTTAACAATCGTAGAAGCACCATCTGGCTTTGGAAAGACGACAGCTGTCAGAGAATATTTAAAGGAGAAGCTGACCGTTGGTGCATGTGAGTATTGGTATACATGTTTCGGCGAGTCGGCTTCTATGGCATGGATGGGAATATGTGAATTATTCTCCAATATAAATGCTAGAGTCGCAGAAGATTTAAAAAATTTAAAGATGCCAACGATGGATACGTTATTTTATATTACATCGTATCTTAGAGATATTCAGTGCCAGGCGGAAACCTATTTCGTGGTTGATAACTATCAGCTGGTCAATTGTGATATTCCCCGTGAATTAATCGGTGTTTTTTCTTTACATGGGAATCCGAAGCTGCATATGATATTTATTACGCAACAATTGGAAGCTAAACAGCAAATTTCGATTCATAATAATAATATTCATACAATTGATGCATCTTCGTTCTTCTTTGACCGGGAGGGTACCGCCAGTTTGTTTCGATTGGAGGGCATACGCCTTACTGAGGATGAGCTGGAAAAGATATTTATGAGCACAGAGGGGTGGGTATCAGCCATTCGTCTGCAGATGATAAATTTTATAGAAACAGGTTCCTTTGATCTTGCCGCTGACATTGAACAGCTGGTAGAAAAAGCCATCTGGAATAATCTTACAGAGAAAGAAAAAGACTTTTTTTTAACTGTTTCAGTTCTGGATAGCTTTACGATACGACAAACGAGCATTATGCTTGAGCAACAAGTTCCGCCGGAGGAAGTTGTCGATCTTCTTAAGCATAATGACTTTATCCGATATTTACCTGACAAAGGGCTGTACAGTATGCACAGCATTTTGCAGGAATATCTGCGAAGCCGCTTATACAATCAGATGCCGGAAGCTTATCAGAATCAAATATTTCGAAAAGCAGGAATTTCCTGTGCCGCTATGTCACAATATTATCCTGCTTCTGAATTTTTTTATAAAATCAAAGATTTCGACGCTATTCTGTCTCTACCCTTCAGCCGCGAGTATTTAGACCAGCAAAAAGAAAAATATCAATGGGATTTTATTGTTACCATAGTAAATGAGTGCCCGGAAGAAATTTTGTGCAAATATCCCTTTACCATGATCACCTTTGGATATTATACACTTATGAACGGGCAGACACATACATATCGTAAAATTTGCAAATTACTTAGCGGGGCAGTTCAAAAGTATGCGAGTTTGGGGCAGGAGGAATTGCAGAGAATAAAAGGGGAATACACACTGCTGGCGACCTTGCAGGACTTTAATAATATTCCGAAAATGATAGAGGGGCATGAGGCTGCGCTGGAGATCCTTGGGAAGCCCTCGGGTATCATTAAGAATGACAGCCCCTGGCTGTTTGGAACTACCTCTGTTCTCAATATGTTCTGGAGGGAAGTAGGAGAATTGGAAAATGAACTGCAGCAAATCGATATCGGAGCCAAGCTTTATTATAAATTGGCTGAAGGACATGGGATTGGTTACAACATTATTATGCGAGCCGAAGCTATGCTCATGCGGGGAGAGGATGACGAAGCCGAGATACTATGCCATAAAGCCTTATATGAAGCGCATAGCTATTCCCAGACCGGTATATGCATCTGCGCAGAATTAGTACTTGTCCGTATTGCTATTCTGCGGGGTGATGTAGAAGGCTACTTTACGGCTGTAAGAAATATACAGGGCTACGCAAAAGACAATTCGAATCTCTATATTCTGCACATGGTTGAATTCTGTATGTCGGTTATCGGCCTTACGCTGGATGTAAAGGAGTATGTGGCACCTTGGATTTATGATTTGGAGAGCATGAAAAAGGTGCTATATGCTCCGGTTCTTCCCCATGCCCAACCATTTTATTTAAAGATTTTGCTAATGGAAAAGAGGTATAATGAGCTCTATGGTATCTCAGAGCTTATCCTGGAAGCATCAAAGAACTTAGATGAAAATGTTACGTATCTGATGCCGCAAGTATATTGCAACAAATACCTTGCTATAGCAAAATATAACAATGGAGAGCACCTTGAGGCACGGGAATATCTAAAGCAGGCTCTGGCGATTGCTTTGCCGGATAAGATTTATCTTCCCTTTGCTCAGGGCATCGGCAGATTAAATCCACTGTTAGAAGCTTTGAAAAACTCTGTGTCTGACAAAGAAGGGATCAATGCGATGCTAAAGCTTGGCAGACGTCAGGAAAAGGGCATGAAGATGATTAGAAAAGCAATTATTTCTGACAAATCCCCCCTGACACCGCGGGAAAGAGAGATTGCCAAGCTTGCAAGAGAAAGACTAAGCGCAAAGGAGATTGCCGACAAGTTGTATATATCGGAAGCAACTGTCAGAACAATTCTTAGGAATGTATATAGCAAGCTGAATATTCACTCAAAAACAGAGCTTGGATCAAAGGAATTTTAAACAATGAATATCGAGATACTACATAATTAGGTATAGGTGCAAGAGAAGAAAGAAAACCATAGTTTCCTTTGTTTTTCTTGAAAAGGTTTCATAATATGATATTTTCTTTCTCATTTTAGAGGAATGGCCATAAAGTAAGAGTAGATAAAAACTGCAATATGGATAATTATGTGAAATAAGTCAAAAAATAAGGTATTATGACAAAAAAGAAAAATACTACAAAACTGAGGATGGAAAAAAAGGCAATCCGTTGTATAAAAAATACAACAGATTGCTTTTTTTATTACAAGAATGGATTCAAAGGAGGAAGGAATTTGAATAACGGGTTTTCAAACGATCCCATGCTGGATATCTTCATATATGAAACCACACAAAACATTGAACAGCTGGAAGTAGTTATACTGGGCAGTGAAAAGGCAGGCTGCTTTACACCTGCCGCAGTGGATGAAATTTTTCGAAACATGCATACCATCAAGGGATCTTCCGCGATGATGATGTATAACAATATTTCCTTGCTTTCCCACGCGATCGAAGATCTTTTTTATCTCCTTCGGGAGGAGAAACCGGAGCAGATCGACTGTGCCCAGCTCTCCGATATGGTGCTGGAGGGAGTGGACTTTATCAAACAGGAGCTGGAGAAGATAAAAAACGCAGATAGTCCCGATGGAGAACCTTCAAAGCAGATTGAAAAGATCAAGGAGTTTCTCTCCTCAATTAAAACAGGAAAGGATATTATACTGAAAAAAGAAACAGAACCGGCACCGCACCAATATTATCTGTCACCCAGCAAGAGCAGTAATAGTTCGGACAAAAGGTGTTATGAAGCAGTCATTTATTTTGATGAGGGCTGTGAGATGGAGAATATCAGAGCCTTTGCAATTATACATAATTTGAAGGAAATCGTCGAGGACTTCACTTATTACCCGGAAGATATCATAGATAATAATGACAGTGTCCAGGTAATACGAGAGCAAGGGTTCAAGATCATACTTCGAAGCGAAAAGAGTAAGGAGGAATTGAAGCAATTCCTTACAAGCACCTCTTCCGTCAGAGAACTGTCAATTGAGGAAATTACAGAGAGCCAGAGGGAGGAACAATGCAACGCAGCTAAGAACCTGACAGCACAGGAGGCACAGGTTAAAATACCAAAGCTTCAGGAACAGGAGCTGACGGGACGAGGGCAGGGAGAAAGCAGAAGCTCACATCAGAATATTATAAGTGTTGACGTGGTAAAGCTGGATAAATTAATGGATATGATGGGAGAAATGGTAATTGCGGAAGCAATGGTTACACAGAATCCGGAACTGAAGGATCTGAAGCTGAACAGCTTCTATAAGGCAGCAAGACAGCTGAGGAAGATTACCAGTGAGATGCAGGACATGGTTATGTCCATCAGAATGGTACCGCTGGCAGCAACCTTCCATAAAATGCACCGCATTGTACGTGATATGGGAAGAAGGCTTGGTAAGGAGGTAGAGCTGACACTGCTTGGTGAAGATACGGAAGTGGATAAGAATATCATTGAGCATATTTCAGATCCTTTGATGCATCTGGTTCGTAATGCAGTAGATCATGGCATTGAAACCACACAGGATAGAATTCGTTTCGGTAAGCCAAGAGCGGGGCAGATCATACTGGAAGCAAAAAATGCCGGAAATGATGTGCTGATTATCCTAAAGGATGACGGAAAGGGGCTGAATAAAGACCAAATACTTAGAAAAGCCAGGGAGCATGGGCTGCTTCATAAACCGGAAAGTGAATTGACCGAGAAGGAGATTTATAACTTGATTTTTCTGCCCGGATTTTCTACGAATGACAGCGTTACGGAATTCTCCGGCAGGGGAGTGGGGATGGATGTTGTCGTAAAGAATCTGGAAGCAGTGGGCGGTTGTGTATCGGTAGATAGCTCAGAAGGTGCAGGAACGGTGATTACCTTAAAGATTCCGCTTACGCTGGCGATTATTGATGGAATGAATATTCGTGTGGGCAGCGCCAGGTATACGCTCCCAACTACCTCAATTCAGGAAACCTTCCGGGCGGAGAAAAAGGATATTATACAAGATGAAGCATTTAATGAGATGATTATGGTTCGCGGAAATTGCTACAAAGTTTTTCGCCTTCATGAGGAATTCTCTGTACCAACCCAGGTCACAGATTTAACAAAGGGAATTATGCTTATGATTGAACAGGAGGGCAAGGGTCTCTGCCTTTTTGCAGATGAACTCCTGGGTCAGCATCAGGTGGTTGTAAAAACGCTCCCGCCCTATATGAAAAATCTGCGTAAAATAGATAAACTAGCGGGGTGTACCCTCTTAGGAGATGGAAGTATCAGTCTTATTCTCAATATTGGAGGGTTGCTCGATTTATGATACTAGAGGAATGGGATACAAAGAATAGAAGAGGAGGTTGTGATCATGAAGCAGACAGATTTAATCGACATAGAAGACCAGGAGGAAGATACCTTAAAAGGAAAATATCTTATCTTTTTAATGGGAAATGAGATGTATGGGATGGAGATCCGATACATAACTGAAATCATAGGCATTCAGCCAATTACTGAGGTTCCTGAGATGCCCGAATACGTGAAGGGAATCACCAATCTTCGCGGAAAGATTATACCGGTCATGGATGTGCGGCTGCGGTTTAAAAAAGCAGCCAGGGAATATGATGACAGGACTTGCATTATTGTATTGGATATGAATGATATTGCAATTGGTTTGGTGGTGGATAGTGTAGCGGAGGTAATCGCCATTGAAGATGAGGATATCGCACCGCCTCCTGAGCTCAACAAAGGAGGTCACACTTATATCAAGGGCATTGGAAAGGCCGGAGGTAGTGTGAAACTCCTGTTGGACTGCCAGAAGCTGCTGACGGATGATGAGCTTTTGTCCCTTAGTGGTATGGCCTAGGACGGTGAGCTTATGATTGCAATTGAGGATCAGGACTTTAAGCAGTTTTCTGATTATATAAGAATTCATTATGGGATTCATTTTAAAAGCGAAAAGAAGACTTTAGTAGAGGGAAGACTGGGACCGTTAATGTTGAGCATGAATATTACCAGTCTGCAGGAGTATATGAAGTATGTGAATTCTGACCGAACAGGACAAGCAGCTTCTATTATGCTGGACAGAATAACCACCAATCATACCTACTTTTTAAGAGAACCAGTGCATTTTCAATACTTTAGAGAGGCGGTGCTTCCTTACCTGGCAAAAACAGTGAGAGATCGGGATTTGCGAATTTGGAGTGCTGCCTGCTCCTCCGGGGAAGAACCATATACGCTGGCAATGATAATCGATGAGTTCTTTGGTCCAGGCAAGAAGGAATGGGATACAAAGATACTGGCAACGGATATCTCCCAGGGGGTTCTTGACTTGGCGAGGGCTGGTATATACAGCAAAGATAAAATGAGCGATGTGCCGGAGGAATGGCTCCGAAGGTATTTCACCAGGAATGACGGCGGTCAGTATCTTTTGTCTGAGCATATAAAAAAAAAGTGATCTTTGCTAAGCTCAACCTGATGGATTCCGTGTTTCCGTTCCGCCAGAAGATGCATGTGATATTTTGCCGGAATGTCATGATTTATTTTGACAATGCCACAAAGGATAAATTAATAGAGCACTTATACGACATTACCGAGCCGGGAGGATTTCTATTTATCGGACATTCCGAGGGACTGAACCGGGAAAAGACCCGATTCCGATATGTGATGCCTGCTGTCTACAGGAAGGAGTAAGTATGCAGAAACCGATTCGGGTATTGGTGGTTGACGATAGTTTGGTATCCCGGGAGATTATCGTGAGGGGTATATCCTCCGACCCTCAAATTGAGGTAGCGGCAGTAGCGGCCAATCCATATGAAGCGAGAGACAGAATTATTGAAGTGCGCCCCCATGTAATTGTATGTGATGTGGAAATGCCGAAAATGAACGGCATCGAGTTTGTACGCCAGCTTCTGCCACAGTATTATGTTCCGGTCATTATGATCAGTGCTGTCAGTAAAGCGGTTTTTGAAGCAATGGAGGCTGGGGCTGTGGATTTTGCGGTGAAGCCGGACATAAGGTCAGCGAAAGGTACGGAGACCTTTATTAAAGAGCTGATTCAAAAGATAAAAACGGGTGTCACAGCCAAGGCTGTGCGGCCAGGAACAGGAAAAGTAATAGCTAAGGTTCCGGAAGGGATGGCTCGTAAAGCAGCTCATATGATTGCAATCGGAGCTTCAACCGGAGGAACGGAAGCCATTTACAGCATACTGCGATCCCTTCCGCCTACTCTTCCAGGAATTGTGATTGTACAGCATATCCCGCCTGTTTTTTCCAAAATGTATGCGCAGAGGCTGGATCAGCAGACACCATTACAGGTCAAGGAGGCAGAGTCCGGGGATTACATTGTGCCTGGCAGAGTGCTGATCGCCCCGGGAGATATGCATATGAAAGTGAAAAAGAGTGGAAGCAGCTATCAGGTGTTGTGCTTCCAGGGAGAAAAGGTAAATGGGCATTGTCCCTCCGTAGATGTTTTGTTTGAATCCGTGGCGAAAGAAACCGCCGGAAGTGCAGTGGGCGTTTTGCTTACTGGAATGGGCTACGACGGAGCCAAAGGACTTCTTACCATGCGGCAAAAAGGCTGCAAAACCATAGGGCAGGATGAGGCAAGCTCAATTGTGTACGGAATGCCAAAGGTGGCTTATGATGTTGGTGCGGTAGAACTCCAATCAGCGTTGGAAAACATCCCGCAAATACTATTAAATTACTTTCCAGGGAGGTGATTTTGGTGGAGCTGATTGTAGGAATGGGTGAATATGTTGTAACTGACCGAGAGGACGATACAATTAGAACATTTTCGCTGGCAACCTGTGTTGGGATTACGGTTTACTGTCCTCAAAAAAAAGCAGCAGGAATGCTCCATGTGGTTCTTCCGGCTCCCTTTACCATAAAAGACAAACAAGAACGTCCAAGTTATTTTGCAGAAACAGGGGTTCCGTTACTAATTCATGAAGTATGCCGGAAATTCGGCTGTAGGAAGGAGGAACTGCTGATTCAGATGTATGGTGGTGCAGAGCCCAGACTGGAGCAGGATATCTATAGTATCGGAGAAAAGAATATCGACGCAGTAAAAGATGCGTTGCTTCGTATGGGGCTGACCATCAGTAAAGCTGATCTACGTGGAAAGGATAGCAGAACCATATCCATGGAAGTTAAGACTGGGGTGGTGGAGGTTAACCGCCAGTCCATCATTAGATAGGAGGGATGAAATGCTTCAAATGACGCATCAATCAGAGAAGCTGGAGTTTACCGCAGCAGCCATGTCCAGTATTGGAGATGGCGTGATCGTAACAGACCGGAAAGGAACAGTACAATATATAAATCCTGCGGGAGAGAAGCTGACGGGCTGGAGTGAAAAGGAAGCGGTGGGAAAGCTCTTCGGGGAAGTATTCCAGCTGGTAGATTTTTTTACAGGAAGAGAGCTGGATAGTCCGATCAAGACAACTCTGAAGTATGGTATGGCGGTAGGACTGAAAAACCACTCGGCCTTACTCACAAAAAGGGGAGAGAAACGCTTTGTTTCAGCGAATTGTGCTCCAATTCGGATTTCAGACAGCAAAACAGAAGGTGCTGTAATTGTATTTCGTGATATTGACCGTATTAAAAATATGGAAGAAGCAGTTACAAAAGAAAAGAATAACCTCAGAAAGGTGCTGGAGGCCTTATCTATAGGGATCGTACTGGTCGAAGAAGATGCAGTTGTACAGTGGGTGAATGACTCCCTGCTGAATATCTTCCACATTCAGGAGGGAGATTTGCTCGGCAGGCGCATCGGGGATGGTACTCATTGTGTATATAGTTATGAAAAGGGCTGTGGTGAGGGTGAAATATGCCGGTTCTGTGAGATTCTCAAAAATGTCCGCCTGGCACTGCAAGAGGATATAAGCCGTGAGCAGGTAACGATATTACGCTCCTATTTAATCGATGACGAGGAGAAAAGACTATGGCTGAATATCCGCTTTGTACCACTTGCAACAGCAGAAAAACGACAGGTTTTACTGGCTATTGAGGATATCAGTGAGCAAAAAGAGCACGAGGCAATGCTGAAAAGAAGCCGGGATGAAGCAGAGTCCGCCAATAAGATTAAGAGCGAATTCTTAGCGAATATGAGCCACGAAATCAGAACACCCCTGAACGGGCTGATCGGAATGATGGATCTGCTTTCTTTATCCCATATGGATGAAGAGCAGACAGAATATATTCAGATGGCAAGAGCCTGTTCTAATACATTATTGAAGATGATTAACAATATTTTAGATTTATCAAGGATTGAAGCAGGTAAAATATCTGTTTCGAATCGTCCTTTTGAGATAAAGAGTCTGATGAATGAAATGATCAAAATTCATACGGTTCTTGCAGAAAAGAAAGGTCTCAGGCTCCAATATGACATGGATACTGAACTTCCCAAGTATGTGAATGCAGACCCGGATCGTTTACGCCAGATATTAAATAACTTACTAGGAAATGCGGTCAAATTCACAGATACCGGTGAAATCAGAGTTACTATTCATAAGAGTAAGGATCACGAATTACGGGAGTGGCTGGAGTTTCGCATCTTAGATACCGGAGTTGGAATATCCGCTGAAAAGATGGACTTACTGTTTCGCCGCTTCAGCCAGATTGATGGCTCTGTCACACGCCGGCATAATGGAACAGGCTTGGGACTGGCTATTAGCAAGCAGCTAGCAGAGTTGATGGGTGGTACGATCTATGCAGAGAGCCAGGTTGGAAGAGGCAGCACCTTCGTATTTAAGATCAGAGTTAATTCGAATGAGGAACCAGGTACTAATAGTTTTCAGAATACGCTGAGGGATTCGGAACAGATATCATCCACGATTGTGTTGAATGACAGCGAATTCAAGGAGTTCTTAAGTGATGAAGCAGGGAACCGTGAAGAAGATCGGATTGTCATTTTGAATCAGAATGATCCAGATGTCCATAGCTCCCTTAGGCTGGATGAAAATGGAGCCATTGTTTTTTGTAAAACACCAGCAGTGCTGACAGAAGAAGCAAGGTCTCGTGAGCTGGAGCGCTTGAAGGAGGCCATCTGGGAGTTAAAGAGATTGCTTGCTGAGAATAAATATAGTCTTATGGAAGGAACGGCTCATAAGGTAAAAAAGATAGCAATTCGATTAGGGAAGGAAGAACTGAAGGATCAAGCATTTAAAATCATGCTTGCCGCCAGAAAACAAGAATGGCGCGTTGCAACCGAGTACGGATTAAAGATAATCAACGAAATCAGCTTCAGTGATGAGGAGGTATAGAAGATGAAACTATTGATAGCGGAAGACGATCTGGTCAGCAGAAATTTCTTAAGTAAGTTTCTGGAGGCGTATGGAGAAATTGACACCGTGGTAGATGGCTTGGAGACACTGGATGCCTTTCTTATGGCACTAAAAGAAGGAAAGCCTTATGAACTCATATTCCTGGACATTATGATGCCAAAGGTAGACGGGATTAAAACCTTAAAGGCAATACGGGATTTGGAAAGACAATATGGTGTTGCGCAGGAAAATCGAGTGAAGATTATCATGACAACAGCCCTTGCCGAAGCACAAATTGTACGTACAGCCTTTGAGTATGGATGCGAAGTATATGCATCTAAGCCTATCGATACGAAGAAGCTGGTGGAGGCGCTGGAGAAAATCGGAGTTCGTTCGATGGAGGATGAAGTGTCCTATGAAACTGTTTATGAGGAAGAAAAGGCGCAGGAAGGATATTTTAAGCAGGTATTTGCTGGGGCGGACTATCAGTTAGAGGTAATAATGGAAACCGGAACCACAATACATTTTGATTTTCGATCCAGACTGAACACGGTACGGTATGGGATGCTAAAGGATGAGGAATTGTTTCGCAGTGTACACACTGACGGCAACTATTTAATCTTTAAGAAAACAGGAAGGATGCCGGTAAAAATAACAGCTTCCGAGTTTATGGATCTCGTACTGATCGATCGGAGAAAATGAAGTAAATGCAAGAATGAGGTTCTGTCTGTGCAATACAAACATCATCGGTACATCCGATAACGAAGGAGGAAAATAAGCACTATGAAAAACTTATCTGTCAGTAAAAAATTAATTGTAGGTTTTGGTATTTTGTTAGTTTTATTAGTGTCATCAATCGGGCTGTCCATGTACAGCATCAATAATATCAGTGAGCAGGTGGAGCTCTATGGGCAGTATACACTGCCAAACAATAACAGCCTTTGGACTATCAGAAGAAATGTTGTGTCAGCACAGCGCTATCTGGAAAGAGCTTTTATTGAAAAAGATTCAGATACGATTGAGCATGTATTAACGCTGGCGGAACAAGACGGAACAGCAGCACTTGAAGAGCTGAATAAATTTGCTGGGAATCAGAGAAATACAGATTCGGATGAGAAAATTAAAGAGGTATCGGAGCTACTAAGTCAGGCGGGTGAGGCAAGGGTTAAAATAGCGGATTTGGTGAAAAACCCCACAGAGGAGAATGTGCAAAAGGGCTATACGATCTTCCTGGAAGAGTATGTACCTCCATTTGATCAGGCAGCGGAAATTTTGATTGATTTTACGAAGGTATTAAACACCAATGCCGCTAACCAAAGAGCGGACGCAGAAAATACAGTGCGAATGGCTTGGATTCTACTGGTTTCCTGTGTTGCTGCGTCTGTACTGATCACTATAGTAGTAATCATCGCCATCAGAGGAGCTATTTTAAAACCGGTCAAAGAAATCGTGCATGTATTTGAAGAGATATCAAAAGGAAATATGAAAAGTGAAATTAAGTATGAGAGCCGGGATGAAATGGGACAAATGGCGAAGCTTTATACAAAAATCCAATCAAATGCAAGTTACTATTCTTGGAGATGTGATAGAGAAATTCACCAAGATTTCCAAGGGAGATTTGCAAATTCGAGTGGATCTGGACTATCCGGGGGATTACCTGGCATTAAAGCAGACAATTGAAAATACAGTGTTTGCTCTCAACAATACAATGCTGACAATCAATACCGCTGCTGAACAGGTTAGTACAGGGGCTTCCCAGGTTGCAAGCGGAGCCCAGGCTCTGGCTGCCGGTTCAACGGAGCAGGCGGCTTCCGTTGAGGAATTGACGGTTTCTCTTGAGAAAATAGCGGAACAGGCTACGGAGAATTCTACGAATGTTAAAACTGCAACCCAATATGTTGGAGAAGCTGTATCGGGTGTAAATACAGGAAATGAGCACATGGGACAGTTAACGGAGGCTATGGAAGAGATCGGGGCAGCTTCCAGTCAGATTACCCATATCACAAAGGTGATTGAGGACATCGCATTCCAGACAAATATCCTTGCCCTGAATGCAGCAATCGAGGCAGCACGTGCAGGTAATGCCGGAAAAGGCTTTGCGGTTGTAGCAGATGAGGTGCGCAATCTTGCTGCTAAATCTGCGGAGGCAGCGCATCAAACAGCCGAACTGATTCAAGCCTCTGTCACTACTGTGGAAAAAGGGACACAGACAACCGCAGAAACTGCAAAGATCTTGCAGGAGGTCGGAATGAAAGCAAAAATGGTCAATGACAGTATTGTAAGAATTGATCAGGCCTCCACGCATCAGGCAGAGGCGATTGACCAGATAAAGATTGGCCTTTTACAGGTTTCCTCTGTTGTCCAGACCAATGCAGCTACCGCCGAAGAAAATTCGGCGACCAGTGAAGAGATGTCTGCACAGGCAGCCACCTTGCGCGAAGAAGTCGGAAGATTTAAACTAAATTCCGGTTATGATAAGAATAACTTGGTATCGATTTCTCTCCATAGTGAATTCCCCGAGATAAATGCGCCAAGATTCGAAGCAGCAACCGCGCTAGGAAAGTATTAATCCGCTATTTCTAGTTAATAAGTGCGGGCTGATTCGGTAGGTTTAAGGCCTTCCGATTATGGTCAGCGATAGAGCAAATAGGTGAAAAGAAGCAAGTGGTTGACAAGAAGCCAAGTGAATGAGATAATTGTTACTATTGATGGTAGATCAAAAAACGACGGTGTTTTAATTCGTGCTAGAGATCAGTTTTGCTGATGCTCTTGCAGCGGGAATTAAAATATCGTCGTTTTTTTAGCAATAACTTCAGTAGGGGAATCGATGTTAGGTAATTGCGAAACTCATTAACTCAAGGTATTGTATACAGCGCAGATACTGTTTCGAAGCGGAAGCTAAGCCCGAAGGAAGCGTTGGAGCGTAGAAATAGTATCTGCGGTGTATGATTGCAAAACTTTATAACTACGGCAAATTTTCATACAATTGATGTGGGTTCCTGAGCGAAACTTGCGCGGAATCAGCGTGTAGCGAAGGAAATTACATCAATTGTATGAAAATTTTCATTAACTATAAAGTTTCACAATTGCCTAATGTACAAGAGTAAATGTAAGGAGAATGCATATGGAATTTCAATTTAATTTACCGGTTAATTTAATCTTTGGATGTGATAAGACTAATGAAGTGGGTAAAATAACTGCCGGCTATGGAACGAAGGTGTTAATAGTAACTGGAAAAGGAAGCACCAAAAGATCAGGCCTATTAAAGAGAGTAGAGGATTTGTTGACGGTGGAGGGTTTGCCTTACCTTGTCTTTGATAAAGTGGAACAAAACCCTTTGACCAGTACAGTTTATGAAGGTGCCAGAGAGGCAAGGCAGGGAGGCTGTGATGTGATTCTGGGGCTTGGCGGCGGAAGTATTATGGACGCTGCAAAGGCGATTGCCATTGCGGCAGTTGATGACACGGACTTATCGGAATATATCTTTGCCCGTAAGCCTTTAAAAGAGGCTCTTCCCATTGTTTTGCTACCTACCACCTGCGGGACTGGAAGTGAGGGAAATGGCTTTGCAGTGCTGACAGACCCGGAGACCAAGGATAAAAAATCCATACGCAGCAATGCCATCATTGCGAAAGCTTCGATTATTGATCCGCTGGTTATGAAAACCATGCCTAAGCATATTCTTGCAAGTGTTGGCTTTGACGCACTGGCTCACAGTATGGAGGCTTATCTGTCCAAAAACTGCCAGCCCATTATCGAGCTTCTGGCGCTAAAGGGTATCGAGCTGATTGGCAGATATCTTCCGGTTTTATATGAGGACATGGAAAATATAGAAGCGTTGGAACAGGTTACACTGGCTAGCACCTATGGAGGAATGGTAATCAGTCATGCCGGGGTAGCTGCCCCTCATGGGATGGAGCATCCGGCCAGTGGTCTAAAGGACATTGTTCATGGAAGAGGTCTTGCGGCTCTTACGCCGGTGGTATTTGAGAGAAGTATAGGGGAAAAGCCTGAGAAGTTCGCGAAAATATCAGTGCTGCTGGGAGGGAAGGATGAAACAGATTGCGTTGATACCCTTCGTTCCTTTTTAAAGAAGATCGATCTGCTGACGACCCTAAAAGAACAGGGGATTGAAGCAGGTGATATTGACTGGATGGCAGAAAACTGTCTGAAGGTTTCCGCGGCGGGATTAAAGGCGAGTCCAAAGGAATTTACACTGGAGGAAATTAAGGAAATCTATAGAGCGGCATTATAAGGTATTCAGGAACCCTTTTATTTGACGAAGTCAGATAAAAGGGTTTTTCTATGCGCCTGCAAAAATCACACTAACTATGCCAGCGTGTTATGATTAAGCACCTATTTATTGGTATACTAATTTTATTTTTTTAGACATTAAATGATGCTAATTGAGAAATTAAATTGTTTTTATAATATAAATTGATATTTTTATTAAGTAACTAAATTGACCTTGGAACAGCTCCATATTGAAAATTATCAAACCACTGCTTCATCTCAGCATCACTATCTACTTTTAGAAGCTTAAATATTTCATAGGCGAATTCAACTGCGGCAGTTTCGTTCGCGGTAATAAAGCCCTGGTCAAAAACAACTTGGGCAGGCAGATAGTATTCCTCACCAAGGTATCCTTCTACACTTTGAAACAGCTCTAACGAATCTCCGGTGTGCTTTTTATTATTGAGAAAGCCGTGTTTACATAGAAAGTAAGTCGCTCCGCATATGGCTGCAACAGGAATGTCAAGACTGCTGACTGTTTTAACGAATTGGGCAATTTCATCATAGTCATTTTCCTCCCAGGACAGACCCCCAGGAATAATTAGCAGGGCAAGTTGATCCAGATGATTGTAATCACTGATACTAAAATTAACCGCAGTTTGTAATCCCCCCATGGATACCTTGTTCTCAGTATCAATTCCAATGGTTTTTACCTGATAGTCAGAAAAGGAATTGATGACAGCAATGGCATAGCTTGCCTCCCAATCACACCAACGATCTGTTAATAGAAGAAGTATTTGATCTTTATTCACGTCTGCACCTCCGTATAGTATAAAAATAAGAATTCCAGCTTAGCCTGATGAATTGTAACATTAAAAACAATTACCAATATGGCGTAAATTGGTAATTGAAGCTTACCATAGGTATTGGGGAATTACAAGAAGATTACGACTCGCTGATATAAAAGGGATGGAGGAAACTTGCAATGAATTCTATTTATAGGGGAAAATGCTGTACTTGCATATTAGGTCAGCCCTCTATATAATAAAAAAAGAGAGAATCCAAAGAAATGATAAATAAAGGTACGAAACCGTGCATCGAGAGGGAGTTCTCCAGAAAAAAAGAGATGCAGACAGATAAAGGAGCAACTTATGGAATGGATGAGAGAAGGAATAAACTTTTTGATCAGCAGCTCCTCCGAAGAACAAAAAGAATTTGCACAGTATAATAGTCAGCTGGTTCTTGGGAGAATACGGCTGATTTCTTTTGCTACGATCTGCTGCTCTCTTTTTTGGCTCACTATGGACTATACCATTGTGAAAAGTGATGCTGACAGAGGGTACGTAACAACTCTGATTGCCGGGCATGTTATAAGTGTAGTCATCTCTGCTGCAATCTTACTCTTTTATCGTAAACTATCTGCTATGAGAATGAATGAGAAATACCCAATTATGTATTTTGTATTGAAGCTGTACGTGTTTTTTTATATCCTTATGGGAGTCATTTCATCCATCAATAGTCAGAGACACACAGGTAATATATATTCCTATATCATACTCTCTTTGATAACCGCCACTGCCATTGCTTTAAAACCTTCTTACATGCTAATTGCCTATGGCGTTAATCATATTATTTTTCTTGCCGGAATTGGGTTGTTAAGTCAGGATATGGATCAATTCCTTGTGAAGCTGGCAAATTCTACTGTTATGATTATTGCTGCCTTCTTATTGGGTTTTATCTTTTATCGCAACAGACTGGTAGAATTTCTGTATCGTAAGGAATTAACGGAGAACGAAGAAAATTTTAAAAAACTTTTTTTTCTGAATCCCTACCCTGTATTCATCACGAGAATGGAGGATGGAAAGATTCTTGAGGCAAACAAAAAGGCCTGCAGCTTGTTAGAAATTAATGCGGAGGGTCTTTATAGTCCGCAGAGAATTGATGGATTTATGAATAATGAGAGTATCCTTGCGCTGCAGGAAGAATTGATCCATCATAGCAGCACCTACAATCGAATACTGGAATATGATTTTAACGGTAAGCATATGTGGGTAACCGCGAATTATGAATTAATAGATTATCATGGGGAAAAGTGTATGCTAACCGGCATTATGGATGTTACGGAGATCAGAAGAGCAGAGGAAGAAT
This sequence comes from Bacillota bacterium, assembly GCA_023392995.1. Classification (GTDB taxonomy): domain Bacteria; phylum Bacillota; class Clostridia; order Lachnospirales; family Lachnospiraceae; genus Mobilitalea. The sequence continues at coordinate 9,737 of JAEWMZ010000042.1, read as the reverse complement.
TGAATCATTATGCCTCGACGGATACCTTAACCGGAATTTTTAACAGAAGAGTAGGACTTAAAAAATTGGAGGAGCTGTTGGAGGCATCCAAGGAAGAAGATCTGGAATTCGTTCTTTGCTTTCTTGACCTGAATAATTTAAAGTATATCAATGATACCTATGGGCATGGAGAGGGAGATCGATATATTCTCACTTTCTGTGAAATCATAAAGCCGAATCTGCAAGAAGAGGATATCTTCTTTCGCATGGGTGGTGATGAGTTTATCATAATATTCAATGGTAAGAATAAAACCCAGGCAGAAAAGATTTGGAGCGAGATTCAAACCCAGTTCAGGGAAAGTGAGCAGAAACAAAAAGTCCCTTATCGTATCAGGGCAAGTCATGGAGTAACCTATTATCACTCAGGTATGCCGATGGAGTTAGACCATATCATCGAAAAAGCGGATAAGCAAATGTATAAGGAAAAGCAAAGATTTCGGAAAGAATATCAGAACAAGGGAGCCCAGGAATAAGGGCTGTTACTTGTAAATGTCAGCTAAATCTTTTGCGATCCCTTTTATCTGCTCACAAAGGCTTTGTGGTTCTATCACTTTGCAGTGTGCAGAGTTTCTTAAGGCAAGTTCAAGGAGGGTCTCCTCACGATCGATATAAAGTTCAACCTTTAGCCGCTCTGAAGCCTCCAGGATTTTATGCTCTTCCATATAATAATTATGCTTTATGACCTCGTAAAAATGGGGATCAATTTCTAACAGGCAGCGTATGACACTGTCATTGGCTTCAAATGCTTCCTTATTCTCTGGGAAATAGCAGGGGTTGTCCAGAAGCTCGATACTGGTAATTCGATCCAGTCGAAAGGTTCGCTTTGCTTTTCGCAGATGGCAATACCCAGTTAAATACCAGCCTCCCTCGTCAAAGGCAAAACTACTCGGAGAGACGATTCGTTCGCAAGCCTGGGCAGTTCCTGGGGCAGCATAGGAGAGTTTAAGTCTTTTCTCCTGCTCAAAGCTCTGAATAATAACATCCAGAAGCTGATCTAAATATGGACCGGGATAGATGCGATTGACATAGATCTTAAACTTAGCAAGAAAGCGTTCTAATTTAGGACGTTTATCCTTTGGAACAGCATTGAGCAGCTTTAAGCTTAACATATCGTAATTCTTATGAAGTCCGGGGATTTTCAGTTCCTGGCCAAGTCTTAACAGAAGGATAAAGCTAGTTATTTCGTCCTCTGTGAGCTGAATGGAGGGAATAAAATAGCCTGGATCAATTTCATAGCCGCCTTGATTACCTTCATAGGCTATGATGGGGACTTTTATTTGACTAAGGGCATCTATATCCCGGTAAACGGTTCGCTCACTAACCTCCAGGAGATTTGCAAGATCACCGGCAGTTAGCTTACCGCGTTCTTTTAGTATATAAATGATGGCATTCATTCGTTCTGATTTCTTCATTGTTATCACCCCTGGCTATGAATTCGATTCGCATGACCGCGAAGCTATTACTTATTATAGCATATCAGAAAGCTTACTATAGCATATCAAAAAGCTTACTTAGAATAGTTTTATCAAATACCTGATTGTGTCCGGAGATACAAGTATCAAAATCCATCGTTTCATATTTTCTCAAGGTAGCTTTATAAATCTTATGGCTGCAATTAAGGCTTGGGAGAAGCTCCTCTGGGCTATCGCCAATATTATCCCCCAATAGCAACACCTTATCTGCCTCGTCCAAAATACTTATGGAGTCCAGAGTATGCCCGGGACTGTAGAATAGTCTGATGCGATCCTCTGGAAAGTACAATTCCTGTTCAAAGAGCAGATTAGGAAGCTTCTTTCTAACATCTCCATAGCAATATTGCCTGTATTTATGAAGCATCCCATCCCAATTTGCTTGTATCATTTCCCAACATAATTTGTGGGATACCAGAAGGGAATCCTTGAAGGTGTCATTTCCCCAGATGTGATCCCAGTGATAATGGGTGTTGATTACAATGGTCTGCTTCGTTGATCCGACGATATAATCTAAAATCGGAGTAGTACTGAAGGAACCCAAACCGGTGTCGATAACATAATTATATTTGTTCCCTGTGATTACGTACATATTTAAATACCATTCACCTTGGGCCTGGGTGAATAAAACACCTCTGTTCTTTATTTTAGTCTGCCGCATAGCAACCCCCCAGTTGCTCCTGATAAAAACGAAGCATAAGATCATGCCATCTTGGATTAAATTCGATTGGAAGCATCTCTGTCATTTTATCATAATCCAATTTACCCTGATACTCCAGAACTTTTTGCATATAGGTAATCCGAGCATCCATCTCCAGATGCATATCCTTAAGAGTGTTAATAGCGGAGGAAAAATGAGAGCCCAGGAAGATCAATCCCGACTTTTCTTTTAGTCTCTTAAGCGTTGTGATATGCTCTTGAATGTTACCATAGGGTAGGGGCAATAATGCGGTATCTTTTGTATCAAACATGATATTGTCAGCGACATGAATATACTTCTCATCAATGATCGTATGCAGGCTGCAAGCGGAATGGCCGCTGGCTTCTTCGAAGCGAAGCTGATGTCCGCCGAATATAAATTGATTATGTTCACAGTATATAGTCGGAACGATATCAGGATCGTGAAGAAAATCTTCTTGATATTCTTTTTCAAGAGTTTGTCTATACTTGCTGGAACCATAAACCTCAATAGCATTGTTTAATCGCTTTAATGCCTTGAGTCCTGCAAAATGATCATCGTGGTAATGAGAGATAATCACTTTCTCAATGCGAATGCCTTTCCTTTCCAAATAGGTATTTAATTGCTCAGACTCTCTTTCATAGCCAGTATCTATTAATAGAGCGCTGGAGCCATCTACTAAAAAGTAGATAACCTGTTTGGTGTAATGGTCGTTACAGGCAAAGTCTGCTTCATATATATTACTGCTTAAATTTTTGATCATCATAGGATCATCCTCCAATATGTTATTTTTATTAACTATCGTAATTATAAGAGAACAACACTGACAGATACCTGTCAGCGTTGCGAAAGAAAGAAATAAATGTAGAACTTATAAGGTTAGGATTAGGTTAACAGCATGAAATCGTTAAGAATTAAGAGGTGAAGTATTAAGGGGGATGAAATAAGAAACGAAAAATAAGAAGCGAAGAAATAAGAGGCGAAGAAATAAGAGGCAAAGAAATAAGAGACAATGAAATAAGAGGTGAAGTATTAGGCGAGGACGGAAGCAAAATATGAGGATTATGGAAATATTGGTTATGAAACTGCAAAATCGAACAAATGATAATGTAAGATAGAACAAATTGACAAATATATGAATGAGACGTAGAATGAATCAACCTATATATGATTGAAGATTATAATAATAGCTATTTGTGTAATAAGGAGCATGGACATAGAATGAATGAAAAAATAATGGTAATTGAGGATGAAAAAAATATTGCGGATGCCATTGCATTTGCCCTGAAAAAAGAAGGATATTCCGCAAAAGTGGTATATCATGGCGGTGAGGCATTAAAAAGTCTGCGGGAATTTAACCCCGATGCGATTATTCTGGATGTGATGCTGCCGGGTATGGACGGATACGATATTTTGAAAAAGCTTCCTGAGTCAAAGCGGATCGGAGTAATCATGCTGACAGCAAAGGATGATATTGTGAATAAAATATTAGGGCTGGAGCTGGGTGCGGATGACTATATCACAAAGCCCTTCGATATGCGAGAATTACTTGCCCGCCTAAAGTCTCTGCTTCGGAGAATGCAGTCGGTAGCAGGAGAAGAGCAGGAAGAGGACACGGTAAGCCTTGGTGGAATTGTACTATATCTTCAACAAAGAACAGCCTTTGCAGGAGATCAGAAGTTAGATTTAACACCAAAGGAATATGATCTATTAACGCTGCTTTTATCAAAACCAGACCGGGTATATTCCAGGGAGCAGCTCCTGGATCTGGTATGGGGAATGGAGTATGCGGGCGGGACACGTACCGTTGATATTCACGTACAAAGAGTTCGAAAGAAATTGGGAGAAAAGCATATGGAGATCCTGCAAACCGTGCATGGAATTGGCTATAAAGCCTTAGGAGGTTATAGTGAGAAGCGGTATCAAGATTAAATTCAGTATATTCCTGGCGGGTCTGCTGTTGCTTACGGTAGTTATCCTGAGTAGTTTTGTTTTAAATGGAATCAAGAATAACCAGAGAGTTCAGTACGAACAGTATCTTGCACAGCAGGCTGAGATTGCCAACATCTATTTTCTTCAAACGATATTAGCGCAAACCAATAAAGACCCTCAAACCTTTCTTGCTGAAAATGGAGTTAGCTTTGCGGCCCAATTAGAGCTGATCAGTGGTCAAACAGTAGTCCTGTATGACCGGGAGGGCAAGCTTGTCAGCCAAAAAACACCTTTGACAGAATCAAAGAATATTAAAAAAACCCGGGATCTTGCATTGAATAACAAAACCGCATATCTAACCGAGGGAGAGGCCTTGTATTACCTGGCTCCGATTAAAATAGGGAAGGAGCAGGCTGGGGTTGTCCAGTTTAATTTTTCCCTGGCTCAGTATCTGGAATTTTACCGGCAGATCAGACATTTATTTATCCTTGTAGGAGCCGGAGTATTTCTTGTGAGCTTCCTCTTAGCCTATCTTTATTTTGGAGCCTTCGCCAATCATATTATCCGTCTTGAGAAGGCGGTGGGGCTGATCAGAGAGGGACATTATGATGTGGCCGCTCTTCGGCGAAGTGATGAATTAGGACGGCTTAGTGAGGGAATCCGTGATATGAGCTTACAAATCAAAGGGACTCTTTTGGGTATGAAGGAGGAACAGGAGAAGCTTAACTTGGCAGTTGACCGGTTATCACTGCTGGATCAGCAGCAGAAGCAATTTATCGGAAATGTCACTCATGAATTTAAGACACCCTTAACGTCGATCAAAGCCTATCTGGATTTGTTGGAAATGTATCCAGGGGATAATGAGCTTATTGAAACAGCCACAGAGAGTATAAAAAGCGAAACTCATAAGCTATATGAGATGGTAATAAAGGTGCTTGATCTATCCGCACTTGATAAATACGAGTTTGAATATAGGATGGAGCGGCTGGAAGTAAAACAAACGATTCTGGCGGTTTTAAGCAGTCTAGGCGGAAAGATGGACAAATTTGGAATTCATTCAAAGGTAGAATTAATTGAAGCCTATGCAAAAGCAGATAAAGACAGTCTGATGATCGTATTAATGAATCTCCTGGATAATGCCATCAAGTATAACAGCGCCGGAGGGAGTATATTCATAAAAAACGCCATACAAGAGAAACAGATTGTAATTGACATCTCAGATACTGGAATAGGAATACCGATAGAGGTTGTAAATAATATTTTTGACCCCTTTTATACCGTGGATAAGAATCGTGCCAGAGAGAACGGCGGTGTAGGATTAGGGTTATCCCTTGCGAAAAAGTATGCCCAGGTGCAAGGAGGCTCGCTCACACTTGTGAGATCAGATCAGGAAGGAACTACATTTCGGATTACACTTCCTGCCTATGATATTTAAAAAAGTATGGGTTGGATACAAAATTGTTGCATTTCTTTTGCAAATTCGATACCGTTGTATATTTTATAGAAACATAGGGCTGTTATGATGTATCTATAGGAGGCAATTGGTTGAAAAAATATCTTCAACCATTCTATTAAGGCCTATTCAATTTATGAATAGGTACTCAAAAATTGAAAGGAATGGGTGTTAAAATGAAAAATAAAAAAATAACAAAATCCATAATCGCACTAATGTTACTATCAAGCCTTACTGCATGTAGTGTAAAGGAAGAGCAAAGAGTTACCACAGAGGAGCCGGGAGGATCCATCACCGTAATTGAGGAAGAGGATAAGGAAACACAAGAGCCTGTAATATCAGTTGAAAAAATCGACCGGCTTGAGAATGTTGAGATTTCTGACTGGCTGGACGAGGAGACTGCGATTGTATCAAAGGATAATGATACGCTGGGAAAGATGACCCTGTCAGAATTTCCGGATACTTATCCCAGAAGCTTATATTATTATAATATCAACACCAAAGAATATAAGCTGATCAAAGAACAAGAGAATGTATTTCTGGGAGGAGCTACCCTATCCGCTGATAAAAAGCACCTGTTATATGCAGAGTATGTTCTGGGTGATCCTGCTTATTATGTAATGAATCTTGCCACCAAGGATACCTTTAGAATTACGGGAAATGATATCGCTGGCGCTGTTAGTGCCGGATGGTATGGGAATGAAGTAGCCGGTGCGGCTTATAAGAATGGTGCATACCTGGCTAGTGCATCGGGAGATATCTCTGTACTAGAGGGTATGAAAGACGAATCTGTCTTTATCCTTCGTATGACAAAGGACTATGTTTTTTATAATTCAGAGTATGATACTTCTTTAATTCGGATGAATCGAGCCACAAAGGAGAAGACTGATCTAAATCTAAAGAATGTTTTTAATGTAATTCTCTCTTCTGATGAAACCAAGCTGCTGGTACTGCAAAGCGACAGTACAAAAAGTACGCTGCTGCTTTGTGATCTTGACGGCAGCAATCAGGTGAAAATTGCGGAAGGCACGGAGATTGGAGGAGTTTCCTGGTCAGCAGATCAGAGAATGATTGCTTATAATGTAAAGGGTGCCGGAAACAATGCAACAGTGAACGGACTTTATGTTTATGATATGCTGACTGCAAAAGCGAACCAAATAGCGGTTGATATTCAAAATGCATTTACGAATTGGAGCCCTTCGGGAGATAAATTAGTGTATACCCAGTCGAATGGTGAGGAATATGACAGCAATATTGTTTATTTAAAATCATCCATGCAAAAGTGATCACAGGAGGAACGGCGTTTAGCAAAATAGTGCTAGCGCCGTTTTTTATTTACTATGAAACCCCTCAGAATAGTGTGTAGAGAAAACGTAAAAAAGGGCAGACTTCCCCCTGATAAACTTTAATGGTAAAAATTTAAATTAAGCAGGGAGATCATTCATGGCTACAGGTGGCTCCCAACCTAATGCTTTAAGTTTTTTGAGAAAAGAATTGATTTTACGTTCTTTGTTGAATTGGTTATAATAATCAGCTCCTAAATCCTTGAATGCAATTCCATCTTTTAAGATATGGTAAATTGCTATTAAAATTGAATGAGCGACAGCGACATAGGCACGTTTTCCACCACGATGAGCACTAATGCGCTTGAATTGTGCATGGAAGTATGAATTTTTACATTTTACAGCCGAATGAGCACAGACTACTAAGGTGGACCGGAGTAAAGCATTACCTTTACGCAATTTCCCGGATTTTCGTTTGCCAGCACTTTCGTTATTGCCTGGACATAATCCTGCCCAAGAAGAGATATGTCCATCGGAAGGGAAACGACTCATATCAGTGCCAATGACAGCAATGATTGCTTGAGCACTTGTGTCTGCGATCCCAGTAACATCTTTGATTGCCGCAATTGCCTGTTTTTCTTCCAGCTTCATGTGATGATCAATCTCATCATCAAGATTTTTGATGTGAATATTTAACTCATCCAGATGAGAAAGGAGTTCTTTCATCATACGCTGTTGTAAAGGAGTTATGAAGCCATTTAAATCATCAATAAGTTGTTCATCTGTGGCTTTAAGATTGGGGGCAATGAGCTTTTTGTTTTTCATTTCAGAGATCGTTACCTCATCGATGATAGAGCCGCCAAGAATTGCCTCAAGAATGTTACGTGCACTTTTTCCATTAATGTCGGTAATCGTACCAGAAAGTTTGATATTTGCACCTTCAAGCATCTTCTGAAGACGGTTAAGTTCACGGTTGCGTTCACCCACCAAACTTTTACGATAACCAACAAGTTCTCGTAACTCACGCTGATCCTTATTAGGAATATAACTTGCTTGTAATAGTCCATGTTGGAGCAGATCAGCAATCCATTCAGAATCCTTTACGTCAGTCTTACGACCAGGAACAGCCTTCATGTGACGTGCATTAACGACTATGGCATCAAGACCTGAGGATTCTAAAATGTTATAAAGAGGTTTCCAATAAGAGGCAGTACTTTCCATTGCAACCATCTGACAATTACCTTGTTGCAACCAGTCTGCTAACTCAAGAAGTTCTCTAGTTGTTGCACCAAACTCACGAATTTCTTGCTTATTGCCATGAACAAAGCAGGCAACCATAAGTTTTTTGTGTACATCAATACCACAACAATTGTCGTAAATTTTTTTCATAGTGTATACCTCGCAATAAAAATTTACGGCACGGCTTTCTGTCAATTATCATTTTACTATGCGTCCTTTTGTCGTAATGACTGGACAGGTGGTGGTGAAAAAGAGAAAGCCATAAATCAAGTTCATAGGCGGGCTGCAAGCCCAAATAAAAATCGATTATTTACCGTTAATGAAAGTATACATCCAAATGGCAGAAAAATAAACACATGCCAGTATAACAAGTTTCATTCATGGTGTTGCCGAGTCTCTCGGCATGGAAGTTCATAAGAAAGTTCGTCCTATGAAATAAAACCCTCCGGGAGGATGCGCAGCTTCGCTTGCGGAACAAATGCTGTGCATGGGAGGATTTACTATCGCGAGAGTGTGAGAAGCACACTTTTGTTCTGCAAGACAAGTAGACTTAAGGCAGGGTAGGAATATGAGGCGGCTTGAAGAAGTTTCTTGTCCTGTTTGAAAGCAGGTGAAGTTATGGCAATTATGGTAAAGAAGCTTTACAAGAATGGAACGTTTCTCTATAAGATGAATTTGGTGGCCGGTCGCAACGGGCTTACGAATCTGGTTCAATGGGTGCATATCATTGAAGACTCCGACGTAAGTGCATTTCTCCACGGGCAGGAGCTGGTATTTACAGCAGGTATTCTCAATAAGGAAAAGGATTGGCTGTTAAGGTTCGCCAAGAGCTTGCATGAGGCAGGTGTCAGTGCCTTTGTAGTTAATATCGGACCCCATACAAAGGAGATTACAAAGGAAGTCATAGACTATTGTGATGAGGTGAGTCTTCCATTATTTACAATACCTTGGCAGACACGAATGGTTGATATGACAAGGGATTTCTGCCTTAGAATTATGAATAATGATCATGTGGAAGGCAGTATGGCAACCACGATTAAAAATATTATTTTCAGGGTCGGAGACCTGGAGACCCAAATATTGCAGATGGAGCGGTATGGATATCAAAGAGATGGACATTTTAGCTTTGTAAGTATTTATGCAGTTGGAAAGAATGGAACCTACTCCCAGGAGTATATGGATGTACTTGCCAATTATGCGGAGAAAACTGCGAGAAGCCTTCAGGAATTATATATTTCCTTTAACTATAAGGACTGTTTAATCCTTGTACTGGTGGATTATAGTGATGAGGATATTAAGAATTTTGTAAAGGAATTCCTGCGGGTTGTAAGACCGGAGAAGTCGGAATACACTCTTTCCATGGGAATCAGCTCGAATCAGCAGGGAATCTATAATCAGGATAAGAACTTTGAGAAGGCTTTATCTGCCCTAGATATTGCCAAGAGGAAGAATGAGCTATGCTGCTTTTATGATCAGTTGGATTTGTACCGGGTTTTGTATGCTGTCGGAGACAAATCCATCCTACGCAGCTTTTACTATGATACCATCGGGAAAATTGAAGCTTATGACAATAGTAATGGTACGGAGCTGCTCAAGCTGCTTAAGACCTATTTTGAAAATAATACAAGTCTGCAGCTGGTATC
>JAEWMZ010000417.1 GCA_023392995.1 Bacillota bacterium | reverse complement strand
TTCTGTATTTTTTATAGTTTCAATGAAGAGCTTTGCTGGAATTTCATTAAGATTACTTAACACTTCATATCTGTATTTCATGCTGATACCGCCTTATTATTTATTAACCTTATGCAAGGTCATTTTTATCGGAAGCGAGAAGAGTGATGGAAGCGAAGCTGTGCTCGACCAGGATATTGTAACTCGAATTGTATCTCGAATATTATAACTCGCTTTTCTAACTGAAGGTGCCTCATGTAATTCAGACTATAACCAAGATAAATCATACGCTTATTGAGCAGATTTTTTATACCAGTCTGATTCTGTATAACATCCCGGATGTAATGAATTAAGGAGCATAGTTATCCTTCCCAAACTTAGCTGTATTAGATAATAGTATACTGATTTAATTTATAAATCAAGAATTAAGTTCCTTTCCGTTCGATTGATCTAAAGAACAAAGGAAGTATGCAGATGGAAACACTGTTTTCTATTGAAATAGTGTAACCTCTACAGAATCAACTCTACTTTACGAGTTGCATCTCTTTTCGTACATCTACCCATTTAATTCCATCTTATTCCATCTACTATCCATCTACTATCTGCTGAAAAACCTCTTGACGAAATACAGTTTATTACATATAATCGATTACATAGATTAATTAAGGATGGTAACTCATGAACAAAACACTTAGATGGATTAAATTTGAAGCTATTATGATCGCAATTTTACCGACTAACGGGATAAGTGCGTCCAAAATTAATAGCTTTGATAAATACCATATAAGAAACTTGGAACATTCATGATAGTATCATAATATTGATGAATTTGACCCAAGGCTTATTGGCCTTGGGTTTTTTGCGTTCAAAAAAGAAAGGAAAAGAACAATGATAGAATTAAGCATCGACAATTTAATGAAGTTTTATGGAGCAAATAAAATATTTGAGAACATAACCTTTGATATTAAAACCGGCGAACACATCGGATTAATCGGAAGAAATGGCTGCGGAAAGACCTCCCTTATGAAAATATTGATGGGTCTGGAGGAGCAGCAAGCCGGAAACATTAGTATACGAAAGGATTGTAAGCTGGGTTATCTGAACCAAATCCCCAACTATACCGAAGAAACCTCTGTTACGGATGTCCTTCAGATGGCCTTTGAACATGTCTATGAAACCCATAAAAAAATGGACGAATTAGAGCAGCAGATGCTATATCTGAAGGATCAGGAGCTGGAGAAAGCCATTTTAAAATACAGCCGGTTGCAGGAAGCGTATGAATTAAATGGAGGTTATGAGATTGAAACAAAGATTAATAAGATAACCGATGGTCTTAAGATAACGGAGAAGCTGAAACAAATGAGGTTCAACAGTCTGAGTGGCGGAGAGAAAACAAGAGTAATTCTGGCGAAGCTTCTCCTGGAAGAGCCGGATATTCTCCTTTTGGATGAGCCGACCAATCACTTGGATTTAAAAACTATCCTGTGGCTGGAAGGTTTTCTAAAGGATTATCAAGGAGCAGCCCTTATCATATCACACGACAGATTCTTTTTAGACAGAGTGGTGAGCAGAATCATTGAACTGAGCAATGACCAGGCTGAAGAATATCTGGGAAATTACAGCTATTATGTCACAGAAAAAGAAAGAAGATTCTTAATAGAGCAAAAGGCTTATCAAAACCAACAGAAAAAAATAGAGAGGATGGAGCAGCAGATTGAACGGTTTCGTATCTGGGGTGCAATGAGAGACAGTGAAGCAATGTATAAGCGCGCCAAAGAGATTGAAAAACGTCTTGAGAAAATCGATGTCCTGGATCGTCCCGTATTGAGTAAAAGAAAAATTCGCTTGAATCAGACTGAGATTGGCAGATCCGGTAAAATTGTAATTGAAGCCATTGATCTTCAGAAAAGCTTTGGAGAACGCTTACTGTTTAATGCAATTCAGGTGAATGTCTTCTACCAGGATAGCATCTGTATCATCGGTGATAATGGCTGCGGTAAATCAACCCTTCTTAAGCTGCTCTTAGGCGAATTAGAACCGGATGGAGGAACCGTCAAACTAGGCTCACAGGTCGTGGTTGGTTATCTACCTCAGCAGGTTGATTTTATTGATGAGGATCAGTCGGTGCTGGAATACTTTTCAAGATACCATAACCTTACCTATGGGGACGCCAGATCCCAATTAGCGAAGGTATTATTCTTCAATGAAGATGTCAATAAGAGTATTAAATTCTTATCCGGTGGAGAGAAGAGCCGCCTAAAGCTTTGTTCTCTGACCTTTGAAGGAGTGAATCTTTTGATCCTGGATGAGCCGACCAATCATCTTGATATTGAATCGCGGGAGGTTCTGGAGGAAACTCTGCTGAATTTTAACGGAACACTGTTATTCGTATCCCATGATCGGTACTTTATCGATAAAATTGCGGATAAAATAATTGAGATTGAAGATTTCACCACGAAGGAATACCTAGGTGATTACGGTTATTATCAAGAAGAAGTGAAAAAGCTGCAGGAGCAGAAGGCTATGTCATTCAATAATCCGGGTCAGCTTCAGGATAGAGATAAAAAGACTCAGACGTATGACCCTTCACGCTCAAAACCAAATAGTAGCGCTCCTAAGGATACACTTTCCAAGAATGCTGCTTCACAAAATACTTTTTTAGCAAATGTAAATTCAAAGAATTCCGCCTCAAAATATAGTGATTCAAGAAATGGTAGTTCAAAAAATGGTGGTTCAAAAAATGCTACTCAAAGAAACTTGATAAAGCTGGAACTTCTTGAATGCAGAATCGAGGAATTTGAAGAAAAACTCCGATTACTGGAGCAGTTGATGGAAGCGAACAACTCTGATGGTGAAAGGCTGAAGAAGTTATTTGAAGAGAAGGAGGAGGCAAACAGAGAGCTTGAAAGAGTCTATAATGAATGGTATAATTTCAATCAGGCAAATGAATAAATGTTGTGCGTAACGTTGCGTGAAATGTTTACAGTAGGTTAGCGCAAACATAAGATGAGCAGGCTGCCTTTGAGGACTAAGGGTGACTTCTCCAGGAAAAGTTCGAAGCATCTTCGACTTAGCAGTAACCTTCTCATCTATTTTAGAGCAGCTTTGAAAACACAGGCAAATATAAACTTTAGATAATTGCGAAACTCAGAAACTTTAGCTATTGTATACACAACATATACAGTTTCGAAGCGGAAGCTAAGCCCAAAGGAAGCGTTGGAGCGAAGAAATAGTATGTGTTGCGTATACAAATTACATCAACTATATTGTTTTGCAATTATCTAAATATAAATTTTAAGTGAGGAATTAATATGTGTATTGATTTTGTAAACATAACAACAGAAAACCTTGCTACTGAGCATCTATGCTGTATTATACGCAGTCAAAAGCCCCATGAAGGGATTGATGCAAAGCGGCAATGGCTTTCCGATCGGCTAAAGGAAGGACATGTCTTTCGAAAGTTAAACGCAAAAGCTACGGTATTTATTGAGTATGCTCCTCTTGAAACTGCATGGGTACCCATCATTGGTGACAACTATTATTATGTGTATTGCTTATGGGTTTCTGGTAGTTACAAGGGCAAAGGATACGGGAACTTACTGATGGAGTATTGTATGGCGGATGCCCGGGCAAAGGGTAAATCCGGCATATGTATGCTGGGAGCAAAGAAACAAAAAGCTTGGCTATCAGACCAAGCCTTTGCAAAAAAGTTCGGTTTTGAGGTTGTTGATACTGCCAATGATTATGAGCTGCTTGCACTTTCTTTTGACGGAACAATACCACAGTTCGCACCAAACGTACAAAAGCAAGAAATTGAGTGCAAAGATTTAACAATTTATTATGATTTGCAATGCCCCTTTATTCCTCAGAAGGTTGAGCTTATAAAGCAGTATTGCGAAGAGAAAGACATTCCAGTATTTTTCATTCAAGTGGATACGTTACAAAAAGCAAAGAACTTGCCTTGTGTCTTCAATAATTGGGGCGTGTTTTATAAAGGGCATTTTGAGACAGTGAACTTGATTGATACAGCCTCCGTAGAGAGAATTCTCAAAAAATGAGATACGACTTTGAATTTTCCCGTTGATTTCATCAATTCACTTATACTAGACGAATCTTTGCAAAAGCGCGTCCAAATAAGACATAAAAGTATAAAATAAAGACGCATAGATATAACTTAAGGAGCAAAAATTATGGAATTAATAATTACAGACATGAAGGAAACAGATTGGCCTCAAGTATCCGACATTTATACAGAAGGTATTAATACAAAAATAGCTACGTTTCAAAATGCAGCTCCTAGCTGGGAAGACTGGAATAACGGACATTGTAAAACCTGTCGTTTGGTTGCAAAAGACGGAGCTACTATATTAGGATGGGCAGCGTTATCCCCAGTTTCCAGCCGGTGTGTATATGCCGGTGTTGCTGAGTTAAGCATTTACATCTCGAATAAATATCGAGGACAGAAAATCGGCACCGTCTTAATGGAAGAATTAATAAAACGATCAGAAGAAGATGGCTTTTGGACCTTGCAATCCGGTATTATCAAAGAGAATATCGCCAGCCTTAATCTACATAAAAAGTGTGGCTTTCGAGAAATAGGTTTTCGGGAAAAAGTCGGCAAAATGGATACTGGAAAATGGCATGATGTTGTGTTAGTGGAGCGAAGAAGTAATATAGTAGGAATATAATTAGAGTTATATCCAGCTTGTAATCTATGGTAGTTATCATCCTATTGTTTTGTTTCATCCTGTTTTTGTTTTTATAAAGTTATGTATGTACTATTGATCTATATTATTAATTACTTCAACAAGTTATCCTTTTGAGAGCACCCAGATATAGGATCAATACTGCCGAAATGAAGGTATAAGCGTTGAAGAGAACATGATCGGTTTAGCGTCAATTTCAAATGATTCATTTCCAAAAGTAGACTGCCTTCGCAGTCTATTTTTTCACAACTCATATTGACATTCATCGATATGAGTTATATAATCAATATATCGATAAACATAGATATGAAAACATGAGACTATGAATCTACGAGGTGTAATCATGAATGAACAATATGAAAAAAATGCGATTGTATTCAAAGCACTCTGTGATCCCAATCGTTTAATGATCCTTGATCTGCTAAAAAGCGGGGAAAAATGTGCCTGCAAGTTATTAGAGGAAATGGATATATCCCAGTCAACCTTATCCCATCATATGAAACTTCTTTGCGAAGCCGGTGTTATTAATTGCAGAAGAGAAGGTAAATGGATGCACTATTCTCTCAGTCAAAAGGGTTTTTCAAAAGCCAGCCGCTTGTTGGCTGAAATTATGGAAGCTGCCGTATTAATTGACCTGGATGAAAGCTGCGATTGCGAATAGAAAAGGAGAATTCATCATGCGTATTGTTATCATCGGAGCAGTTGCAGCCGGAACCTCTGCGGCAGCAAAAGCCAGAAGAAATAGTGAAGAAGCCGAAATCGTAATCTATGAAAAGGATACCTTTATCTCATATTCCGGTTGTGGTATGCCCTACTATATTGGAGGCGAAATCGAACATATGGAGGAATTAATTCCTCGTAATTCACAATTTTTTAAAGAAAAGTATCAGGTGGATATTCATACCCAACATGAGGTTCTTGCAATTACTCCGGATTCAAAGAGTATCACTGTTAAAAACCTAATTAGTGAAGAAATATTTACGGAGCATTATGATAAGCTTGTCATCGCCACAGGTGCCAGGGCAACACTGCCTCCGATAAAAGGTGTGCATCCTCATGTATTCACCTTAAGAAACATCTCGGACATGAATCGGATTAAAACCTTCCTTCATCAGGAGCAGCCTAAATCTGCTGTCATTATCGGTACAGGATTTATTGGCCTTGAAGTTTGTGAGAATCTGAAAAAGCTAGGTATGGAGATTACTCTTTTAGAAAAATTGCCACAGATAACGCCGGGACTCGACAGCGATATGGCAATTCATGTGCAGGATCACATTGAGAAAAATGGTGTTACTGTATTAACGGGTGTTTCCGCAGCTGAAATCACCGTTCGTGAAGTGATTTTATCCGATGGAAGAGCAATCAAGGCTGATCTGGTTTTACTTTCGACAGGGGTACGTCCTAACACAGAACTTGCTCAAAAAGCGGGAGTTGAACTAGGCATTACCGGTGCAATCCGCGTGGACGATAGGATGCAGACTAACCTTCCTGATATCTATTCCTGCGGTGATTGTATAGAACATTTCCATCTTATAACCGAAACGCCGGTATATCGACCCTTAGGCTCGACTGCCAATAAGACCGGCAGAATTGCCGGTGACGTTATAACTGGAGGAAATCTTGCCTTTCGAGGCATTCTTGGAACGGGTATCTTCAAAATCTTTGATCTGGCGGTAGCTCAAACCGGACTTTCGGAACGTGAGGCGCTGGAAAAAGGCTACGAGATAGCCATTTGCCATAACATCAAGCCTGACCGTCCGGAGTATATGGGAGGTAAGGAGATGGTCATAAAAGGGATTGCAGATAAATTCACCGGCAGACTGCTGGGTGTACAAATCGTCGGTTATCAAGGTGTGGATAAGAGAATTGATGTATTCGTTACAGCAATTACATTAAAGGCGAAGGTGGAAGACCTATTTCATTTAGACCTAGCCTATGCTCCTCCATTTTCAACCACAAAAGATCCGGTAATGTATACGGGAATGATTCTTCATAATGCCATTGACAAGGGAAGACCACTTATTACTGCTGAGAAACTAAATGAACTTATGGCCTCCGGTAAGAAATATGAACTGGTTGATGCCAGAGTAATCGCTCAATATAGCAAAGCACATGTGGCTTCAGCTAAAAATATACCACATGCAAAATTAAGAACTTCGTTTAAGGATATTGATAAGGATGCAGCAGTAATTACTTATTGCAATAAGGGTGTTACCGGAAATGCGGCGCAGAATATACTCATCAATAAGGGATATACAGAGGTTTATAATCTATCCGGCGGCTTCAAACAATATAACAGGCAAAACAAAAATTAAACTCAGTTACAAGTATCAATCACAGTTTCAAGTAATATACTAATATACTCAGCTTCAAGTATAAAACTCAGCTTCAAGTATCAAATTCAGTTTCAAGTATCAAATTCAATTTCAAGTATCAGATTCAGTTTCAAGTATCAGATTCAGCTTCAAGTATCAGATTCAGTTTCAAGTATCAAATTCAGTTCAAGTATCAAATCCAATTTCAACAATCAGATTCAGTTTCAAGTATCAAATTCAGTTTCAACAATCAAACTTAGTAACAAGGATGAAACTCGGTTTCAAGAATCAAACTCAGTATTAGGAGGATTATGAATATGAAAGAGAAGAGCAGCTCCAGATTATCCTTTCTTGACCGCTTCTTAACGTTATGGATCTTTATCGCAATGGGAATCGGGATCTTGGGGGGTTACCTTTTTCCGGGCTTAGCAAAATCCTTGGAGGAAATGAGTACCGGAACCGTCTCCTGGCCTATCGCAGCGGGATTAATTATTATGATGTACCCACCACTAGCAAAAATAAAATACGAAGAGATGGGAAAAGTAACAAAACAGCCAAAGGTGCTTCTATTATCTTTGCTTCAGAATTGGATTATTGGGCCTATTCTAATGTTTGGGCTAGCCCTATTATTTCTTCGTGATATGCCCAATTATGCAATCGGCTTGATCATAATCGGCCTGGCAAGATGCATCGCTATGGTAATTGTATGGAACACCCTGGCAAAAGGAGATAATGAGTTCTGTGCTGCCTTGGTAGCCCTTAATTCTGTATTTCAGATCTTCTTATATTCCATATATATCTACCTCTTTGTGACCTTGTTGCCGAAATGGCTTGGCTTATCCTGGGGCGGTGAGGTCATTGATATTTCCATCTGGGAGGTAGCAAAAAGTGTCCTAATCTATCTTGGAATCCCCTTTGCATTAGGCTTTCTAACCCGGATTCTATTAGTGAATTTAAAATCGAAGACCTGGTATGAAAATGTATTTATTCCAAAAATATCTCCCGTGGCTCTGATTGCTTTACTGTATACCATCATTGTTATGTTTGTTCTAAAGGGACAATTTATTGTTGCCCTGCCCATGCACGTAGTACGGATTTCAATCCCCTTGTTGGTGTACTTTATTATCATGTTCTTTGCCAGCTTCTTTCTGTCTTATAAGCAAAAGCTGAGCTATGAACAAACCGTAACCTTATCCTTTACAGCCGCCAGCAATAATTTCGAATTGGCAATTGCAGTAGCCGTAGCGGTATTCGGGATCTCCTCCGATCAAGCCTTTGCGGCAGTCATTGGTCCCCTCATTGAGGTACCCGTGATGATAATGCTTGTTAATGTTGCGCTGCCACTTAAAAACAAGTTGTTTCTTAAAACATCTTCCCAATAAAGGGCTAAATATCAAGATACGAATAAATGAATAAATGCAGTGGCAAATCAAGTTAGGGAGCCAATCACGAAGAGCTATGGGATCAATCATGAAGAGCTATCGACCCAGGATTTCTCATACCTTACCACGAATGCAAATTCCTTTACTCCTTGCTGTAAAGTACTCTAAAACACAGCTCAATATACTTTAAGAGAACGTATTTTAAGCGAACATATTTTAGGAGAACGTATTTTAGGAGAACGTATTAAGCAGGAAAAAGAACAGAAGTATTAAGTTTCACAATCACCTAATCATATTATAAAATCGGAGGTAAAATTATGAGTAAATTAGAAATTTTTGAACCGGCAATGTGCTGCCCAACAGGACTATGCGGTATCGATGTTGATCCTGAACTTCTTAGAATATCAACCGTTACAAATACCCTGGAAAAATGCGGAATCAAAGTAGAGAGATTCAATCTTTCAAGTGCTCCTCAGGAATTTATTAAAAATGTAGCGGTAACGGATTTTATAAGAGCCAATGGGGCAGAAGCATTGCCCGTAACTGTGATGGATGGTGAAATTATTATCCGGGGACGCTATCCAAAAAATGAGGAATTTACCGAATTATTAAACATTCCATTGAATACACTTGAGAATCCGTCCTGTACCGTACAAGAGGATAGTAATACCTCCGAGGAAGGCTGCTGTGAAGGTGGCTGCTGCTCCGAGGGCTGTTGCTAGAATATTATAAAGGTTCAGTAAGAAGGAAAGGAAGAAATCATGATCAATTTCGATCCTCAGAAAATAGAATTAACCAAATATTTATTCTATACCGGTAAAGGCGGGGTGGGGAAAACCTCGATGGCATGTGCTACAGCCGTTGCTCTTGCTGACACCGGAAAAAAAATAATGCTAATCAGCACCGATCCAGCCTCTAATCTCCAGGATGTATTTGGCATGGATTTCGATAACAAAGGTGTTCCCATCTCAGAAGTTCCCAATTTAGTGGTTGCTAATTTAGACCCCATAAATGCCGCCGCAGAATACCGGGAAAGTGTGGTTGCTCCCTACAGAGGCTTATTACCAGCCTCTGCAATTCAAAGTATGGAAGAGCAGCTATCCGGCTCCTGTACGGTGGAAATTGCAGCCTTTAATGAATTTTCAAAATTTATTACCGATGAAGACTTAAAAAAGGAATACGACCATATCATCTTTGACACAGCCCCAACCGGACATACACTGAGAATGCTGCAGCTCCCTTCTGCCTGGAGTAACTTCATTAATGAGAGTACCCATGGCGCGTCTTGCTTAGGGCAGCTTTCCGGCCTTGATGATAAAAAGGAGATCTACAAGAATGCGGTAATTACCTTATCTGATCCCGCATTAACAACTCTGATCTTAGTCACACGTCCGGAAGAGACACCGTTAAAAGAGGCGGAACGAGCTGCGATGGAGCTTTATGCGATTGGTGTAGAAAACCAGATGATGATTATTAATGGAATATTACGATCCTTTGATGATGTTGTTTCCGAAAGCCTGTATCATAAACAGCATAAGGCATTGCAAAATATGCCTGCACATCTAAAGAATATCACACAATATACTGTGCCATTAAGACCATATAACATAACCGGCCTGGCAAACATCAGATCCATCTTATCTGGAGTTGATTCTACTTATGAAACAGAAGCCTTAAAGGTGACGTCTATTCCTAACATAGAGGATGTGATTAATGATCTGAACCAGTCAGATAAAAAGGTTATATTCACCATGGGTAAGGGTGGTGTAGGTAAAACGACAATAGCAGCAGCCATAGCCTCAGGACTGGCAGCGAAAGGCCGGAAGGTGCACTTAACTACAACAGATCCAGCCGCACATCTTAAGTATGTCATTAATGAGGGTGAAGGTATCACTATGAGCAGTATCGATGAAAAAGCTGAGCTAAAGAGATACCAGAATGAAATTCTAAACAAAGCCAAAGAAACTATGTCCGAAGGAGATCTTGCTTATATTGAGGAAGACTTAAGATCGCCCTGTACACAGGAAATCGCAGTATTCAGAGCCTTTGCTGAGATCGTAGATAAGGCAGAAGATCAGATCGTAGTAATTGATACAGCTCCTACCGGACACACACTTTTATTACTTGATTCTACCCAAAGCTATCACAAGGAAATACAGCGCTCTCAGGGAAACATTCCTGATTCCGTTCGAAGATTATTACCAAGACTTCGAAATCCGAAGGAAACAGAAGTTATTATTGTTACTTTGGCAGAAGCAACTCCTGTGTATGAAGCAATGCGACTTGAGGAAGATTTAAAACGAGCTGAAATAGCTACAAAATGGTGGATTATCAATGCATCCCTCTATCAAAGTAACACTAAGAATGAACTGCTTTCAGCTAAGGCAAATAATGAAATTGTATGGATTAACAAAGTTTCTGAACATTCTGGCGGTCATTTTGCCATCATTCCTTGGCGTGTAGAAAAATAGTAAATATTATAATAATGTATCCTTGAATTGTATTGTTACTATTTTATCTAGGTATTATAGCTTCGTGTACTAAAAAGAAGACTTTATCTGCGTATATTTTCACCTGGCTTATAATTATAAAATGGTAAAAACGTCAACTTATAGTTCCCTTTCTTAGCCGGAGGGAACTATTTTCTTATGCTACTTAGACTAACATAAGAAACCTAATTTCTGTTAGTCTAAGTAGCATAAGAATGTCCAAAATCTTGGAAGGAATACCATTAATTTTATTTGAAGTTTATGTTATAATTAGTCTAACAAGCTTTTTACATCAATTTAGTATCAGAAACATTGATGTTGTTCTTTGGAATAATCGTTTCATAATTATCGGAGCATAGGAGAGTATTATCGCAATTAAGAGAGTATCCGCACTAAGCCAAATGTATTGAAAGTTTTAGGTAGCGGCTTTATGGAAATGGGAGTTCTCCCATATCATTATTATGTTAAGGACTTGGAGATATATAAAGACGATAAAAGATATGACGTTAACTAATTTTTTCAGATGATAATTCCTTTGAGAATAATGATTTCAAGAAATTACTAATGAACACAAAGAAATAATTTGGGATTATGCAGCTTTATATAAAAGAAAACTAGTACGAAAAGGAGCGACACAATTATGGAATTTACAAAACTCAGAAATAGTCTAGATCGCTTGGGATATACTGTAAGTGAATTTAATGATGCAGA
Source organism: Bacillota bacterium (assembly GCA_023392995.1). Lineage (GTDB taxonomy): Bacteria > Bacillota > Clostridia > Lachnospirales > Lachnospiraceae > Mobilitalea. The sequence continues at coordinate 4,432 of JAEWMZ010000417.1, read as the reverse complement.
AGAAGCAACGAAGTATTTAGCGAATCAAATGGGTAATAAAACTATTGGAATTGGAGGGTCAGTTACTGTAGAAGAAATGAAACTGTATGATGCACTGGTGTCTTATAATGATGTGTATTGGCATATGCGATTACCTGAAAACATGAGTGCCATGGAAGCAAGAAAGAGAGCAAACCTTTCAGATATTTATATTTCCTCGGTAAATGGAATTGCTGAAACAGGAGAAATCATCAATATAGATAATACTGGAAATCGTGTATCTGCAATCAGTTTTGGACATGATAAAGTTTATTTAATTATTGGTGAAAATAAAATTGCTTCAAGTTATGAAGAGGCCTTAGATAGAGCAAGAAATATCGCTGCACCCCTTAATGCCAAACGTTTAGGAGTAAAAACTCCATGTGCGATAAAAGGTGATAAATGCTATGATTGTAAAAGCCCCCAGAGAATATGCAGAAATTTTTCTGTATTATGGGAAAAACCTACAGGAAGTGAATATGAAGTTATTTTAATTCATGAAAAGCTTGGATATTAGATTAATGATAAAACTTTAGAAGAATTCATTCATAAAAGATCCTACGAAATTCCCGGATGGTTAAAACCCAAAATGATTAAGCCTTACCTGAAAGAAGGAAGTAAGTAGTTCTCAAGATAAACAAATGTTACGTCGATGTAAAACAACAAAAGAATGGAGGTGCAGTGTGGAGTTAACACATCAGCCACTTATATATCTGTTTAACAATGTATTAGATGAAAATATACAGAATTGTATTAAAAGTTTTATATTAACAGTAATAGATAAGAAAGAGAAGTATGTAACGGACATCCTATGGCTTACTGATCAGAAACTAGGAGGTATAGGGGCTTATGCAATGCCACCTGATCCTGTTATCAATATTTTTCCGAAAGGTGTTGAGCGGTCATTATATAGACCGTTACAATACGCCCGCTCCGACATTGATATATGTGATATTAGAATGCATTCAAGATACATAGTGCAAAATTGTGGGATGCATTTAGAAGTTATTTGCAGAATAATATTACAGACACATAAAGTTTTTGGAGATTTACGATTTCATAATACTACATTTGGGAAAGCAATAAAATTGATTAAAGGTTTAAACATCGTGGATAGCGATATTATTGTCGCTTTAGATAACTTTGTTAAAATATATAATTTATCAAAACATGAAGTAAATCAGGATGAATCAAGAGAAAGGCTTTTTAATGCGTATGAAGCGGTTACAGCATATTATTCTGCAAGAGTTTTAGGTATCTATTTATTAAGAAAACTTAATTATCCTAATAGCAGTACCGTATTTGAAATTAATAATGATAAACAACCATTTTTTGAGGATACGTTAAAAACCGTGATTGTTAGAGATTGTCACGGAAATCCAATGATATCTTAATTCTTATCTTAAGTATCTATATCATTATTATAATTAGACCAGGAGGAATAATTCATGAAACGAATTATCTCGTTCTTTTTGGTGCTTGTGATGGTACTTCCTTTTACCGCATGTAACCAGACTAAAGGACTGAAAACAAACAAAGTACCAACAGAAGCCGCAACTCCAACAGAAGCTGCAACTCCGACAAAAACCGTAGCCCCTCAGGAAATCTCATGGGATTTAAGTTCTATTTACCCGGATGGAGCAGCGTTAGAAAAGGAATTTTCACGGGCGGTGACTCAAATCAAAGTCATTGCCGCCTTGCGCGGTAAGCTCTCTACTGTGGATGGTGTTATCAGCTACTACAAAGGCGTTGATGAGGCAGAACGTTTGTTAGGGAGGTTGAACGCTTACACAATGTTACAGGTGCATAAGGATCAGTCCGATAGTGCGGCCAAGGCGCGATCCGGTAGGGTGAATTATGCTACCAAGTTTTCCATCGACACCGCCTTCGCTCTGCCGGAACTGCTTGCAAATAGTGACAGCTTCCTAGACACGGTGGCGGAGGATTCACGTATGAAGCCTTATCTTACCAGGTTCGGCCGTGACCGTGTAATGAGCCCCTACACGCTGCCAGAGTCGGAGGAACAGCTCTTGCAGCCGGTCTATCAGTTGCGGGTTGGAGCTTATAGCTTATATTTTACACTCGTGGATAGTGACTTAACCTTTCAGAATATCAAATTTCCTGATGGGTCCGAGCGTCCGGCGGACAACAACAATTATCCAGCCGCTTGCAATAAAGAGTATCCACAGGAATTTCGTATTGCATACTCCAATGCCATGATGCAGCCTTATAACCAATTTCGCAATACCTTGGCACAGAATATGCATAATTATTATACTGCTGTAACTCAGAGTGCTACCAGCCATAAGTATGGCTCAGCGCTTGAGGAAAGCCTGATTTCAGAGAATACACCCATTTCAGTTTATCGCGGTGTCCTATCTGCTGCGAATCAAGCAAAGCCTGCGTTGGATCGATATTTCACGCTGCTAAAAAAGTCTTTGGGCGTTACAACACTATATAGCTTTGAGACGAAAGTAAGCATCGCTAAGGATCCCGGCACAGAATACTCCTACTTGGACGCACAGAAGCTTGTGAAGGAAGCGTTGACGCCCTTAGGAGAAGATTATGCTAAAAGGTTGGACATAATGCTCTCGGGTGATGCTATCGACGTCTACCCCGCCGAGAACAAGTCCACCGGTGCCTTTACCATGCCGATACCCGGCACGCACCCCTATATTCTGCTTAACTACACGGATGATTTTGACAGTATTTCTACCTTGACTCACGAGCTGGGTCATGCGGTACATATACTATACTCTCAAACTCAAGATAGTAACTACAATCAGAATGTCACTTGCCTGACCAGTGAGGTGGCTAGCAGCTTAAATGAGCTGCTACTCTCGGACTACTTAATTAAGCATGCCAAGACAGAAGAGGAGCGACAGTATTACGCCGCCCAACAAATGTCTACGCTATATAGCGCATTCTTTGTTCAGATCTATTATGCCCGATTCCAAGAGGTTGCAGCCTGGATGGTACAAAATGGAGGTATCTTGACCGCCGACAAGCTTGATGAGTTGTGGACACAAGTTGCTAAAGAGTTCTTTGGAGAGTCGTACACCTTAACTGATTCTGATGCAGGCGGCTGGGCACGGATTCCTCACTTTTATTACGGCTTTTACGTCTACCAGTACGCTGTGGGCATTGCCGCAGCCTGCAATATCGCCGATCGCATTCAGTCGGGCGACAAGAGCGCAGTGGAGGAGTATCTTGCCTTCTTGAAGGCAGGTAAAAGCGGTAATGTTGTAGAGATGTTAAGCATCGCCGGAATGGATATTAAAAACGATGACTACATCAGTGCATTCACCGCACGGTTTGACCGGCTGATCACAGAGTTTGAGGAAAAAAAGTAGTAGCATATGTTGATGGATATAATCTCCAAGAGCAAGATCTTTAGTTGGAACTGTGATGACGGCTACGTCAGTATACTAAAAAATGAATATGAAGTAATTTAAATAATAAAACACACTAGGAGAAATAGGAATGCCGAATGTAAAATAATAGGTATTTTCAAGAATAAAAGAATTGTATTAAACGTAATAGAATTAGGTGAAATAACACAGAAAAATAGCTTGATTTCTAGCGCTAGATGGGTTAATGCCTTATGTTCCTATGAAAAAGATGTTAAGTAATGAATAATATGTGCAGGGCATTTAAAATTTAAAATAAATCATCAAAGCAATAATGTAACAATCACAGGAAGGCCAGATAAATACTCTAAAAAGCAATTAGGTGAAGTATTAAAATAAAAGATCGATACACTATTAGGGAAATTGCAAATATAAAGGACATAAGTAAAAGTACTTTATAATAGAGCCAGTAAAAAAATGCAGTTATAGATGTGTATATTATGTACGAAAGATTGTGAACACAATGCATAAATATGATTTTTCTCTAACTAAACAGTTTTAAAACTAAACACTTTTAAATAGTTGTAGATTATTAGATATTATGCTTAATTGCTGGAATTATTAATTTTCATATAACAATTTCCACTTGGATATTATATTCCTTCTAACTATTCGTTAAACTTAGGTTTTGCGAATAGTTGTGTATAAACATAATTTTAGCTATATCCGTTAATCCTCTCTGGTTATCTAGGGACACAAATGTGGTAACATCAAGGATACAAAACCGGTAAATTAATGCATCACTGCTATTTAAAGTTCACTATCCAAATAAAAAAGTGACACAAAAGTGGTTAAATGTGTATCATGATATTAGTTTTAAATCTTTCATTTTCATAAATTTCAGATTGCTTGAGTTGCTGGAATGAGCCCTTATATGAAAATGATAACATCAGAGCCTATAAATTAATATCTTGAGTCTGTTATAATATGACACTCAAATCTTAGTGTTTTAAATTTTTAAGAATGTTACATGAACAAAATCGCTAAGAATTTACCTGATGGGG
>JAEWMZ010000406.1 GCA_023392995.1 Bacillota bacterium | reverse complement strand
ACTGTGCAAACTGCGCAGCTAAAATTGAGAATGCAGTGAAAAAGCTGGAGGGTGTAACAAGTGTTAAAGTAAACTTCCTCAGCCAGAAGATGGAGTTGGAAGCTCCCGATGATAGATATGAATTTGTTTTAGATGAAGCGAAAAAAATCATTAAAAAAATTGAGCCGGATGTAGTAGTAAAATAATGAAAATAGGAGCCGCTGCAAAGTTTTCTGCATTTTGTAAATACTAATGAAGAATTAGGCAATTGCGAAACAAAATAATTTTTGAAATTGTATACACAGCAGATACTATTCCTTCGCTCCAACGCTTCCTTCGGGCTTAGCTTCCGCTTCGAAACAGTATCTGCTGTGTATACAATACCTTCAGTTAATGAGTTTCGCAATTTCCTAAATGAAGAATAGATAGAAAGAAAATATGATTTAACAAGGAGCTGATGCAAAATGCAGTTTCTTCGGCTTTGATAAAATCCAGGGAAGATTCTCCACTTGAGGATTTTCCCGTTTGGAATGGAGGATAAAGTTATGTCGAAAAGAGAAAAAAAACAACTGATTCGTATTTTGTTATCAGCTTTGTTCTATATAATAGCGATCTTGTTACCAGTGGAAGGCATAGCAAGACTGGTAGTATTTTTAGTCGTGTACGGGATGATCGGAGGAGATATTCTATTAAAGGCGGTACGAAATATCTTGCATGGTCAAGTTTTCGATGAAAATTTTCTGATGTCGGTAGCGACAATTGGAGCATTTTTTCTGGGAGAATATCCGGAGGGTGTTGCAGTAATGCTGTTTTATCAGGTTGGTGAGTGGTTCCAATCCTACGCAGTCTCTAAATCCCGTCGTTCGATTTCAGAGCTGATGGATATCAGACCGGATTATGCCAATGTACTTCGTGACGGACAATTGGTGCAGGTAGATCCTGAGGAGGTGCAGGTTGGAGATACTGTCATAGTTAAGCCAGGAGAGCGTATACCGTTAGATGGTATTATAACGGAAGGTTTTTCTTCTATTGATACCTCAGCATTAACGGGAGAATCGGTTCCCAGAGATGTTGAAGCAGGCCAGTCTATCATCAGCGGTTGTATTAATCAAACAGGACGGTTGACGATTCAAGTCACAAAGGAATTTGGTCAGTCGACGGTAGCGAAGATACTTGAGCTGGTGGAGAATGCAAGCGATAAGAAAAGCCAAAGTGAGAACTTTATTACAAAATTTGCAAGATATTATACACCTGTTGTTGTTATTTCAGCAGCGCTGTTGGCGGTACTTCCTCCGTTGCTTACCGGACAGGAATTTAGTATATGGGTATCCCGTGCCTTAACCTTCCTGGTTATATCCTGCCCCTGTGCGCTCGTTATTTCCATCCCCTTAAGCTTTTTCGGAGGTATCGGCGGTGCGTCCAAATACGGTGTGCTGGTAAAAGGCAGTAATTATCTGGAGGCTTTGGCGGCTACTGAGGTAATCGTTTTTGATAAGACGGGAACCTTAACGAAAGGCTCCTTTGCAGTTAGTAAGCTCAACCCGGTGAATATATCAGCTGAGGAGTTATTGGAAATTGCGGCTTATGCTGAGGATTACTCCAGTCATCCCATCGCGGTATCAATAAAAAAGGCTTTCGCAAAGGAAATAGAGACTTCTCGTATTACAGAGGTAGAGGAAGTTGCCGGTCATGGAGTGAAAGCTGTGATTGATGGAAAAGTAACTCTCGCAGGGAATGCAAAGCTAATGGAAAAAGAGAAAATCTCTTATCAACCAGAGGCAGCTGCAGGAACCGTAGTTCATATTGCAATTGATGGAAACTACGCCGGTAGCATCTGTATCGAGGATGAAATCAAAGAAGACTCACGCCAAGCAATTCAGGAGCTGAAGGCAGCAGGAATCAAAAAAACGGTTATGCTGACAGGGGATGCAGATGCAGTAGGGCAGAAGGTAGCAGCAGAGCTTAAGCTGGATAAAGCTTATACAGAGCTTTTACCGGCGGATAAAGTAGATCGGCTGGAAGAATTGATGAAGGAAAAAAGCTTGAAAGGAAAGCTTGCCTTTGTCGGTGACGGTATCAACGATGCACCGGTACTTGCCAGAGCCGATATCGGAATTGCCATGGGAGGCTTAGGATCGGATGCAGCTATAGAAGCAGCTGATGTGGTTATTATGACCGATGAACCCTCTAAAATAGCTAAGGTTATGAAGATATCAAAGAAAACACTTCAGATTGTAAGACAAAATATAATCCTGGCTTTGGGGGTAAAGGGAGTTGTACTAGTACTTGGAGCCTTTGGTTTAGCCTCCATGTGGGCAGCCGTATTCTCCGATGTGGGTGTATCGGTAATTGCTATTTTAAATGCAATCCGTGCCTTAAATATCAAGAAGGTATAAAAAGAAAACTATTTTGAGCTGACTGCCGCATCCGTGGGTGGTGCCAGCTTAAAATAGTTTTTTATTTATGAAAGGCTGAATTAGGAATGAGGGTTTGTCGGGCAATTTAATTCAAAATAATCGTCAATCATTTGATGCACTAGTTTAGCTCTTTTATTATCAGATAATTTATAGTAAACTTCTTTACCATCCCGTCTGCTGGTAATAAGGCCGTTTAGCTTTAAGGTTTTTAAATGATGAGAAACAGCAGCATCGCTCATACTTACAGCGGCAGCGATATTGGAGACACATTCCTCGCAGTGGCAGAGAAGCCATAAGATACGAAGGCGAGAACCATCGCTAAGCTGCCCAAAGGTAGTGGCCGCTTCTAAAAAATGGGAGGGCTCCGGCATATTCGCTAGTACATTCTCGATATTCTGACCATGATCGTGGGGCATTGTTATTTCACTCATAGAGTAACTCCTTTGAATCAGTTTTCATTCAATTTAGAAAAAGCTTTCTTCTATAGTATCTCTTCTCATAATACATGTCAAACACTAACTGCATAATTATGGCGGTAGGAAATGCTTTTCCTATCAATTGATACTAATTTTTGGCTGGTATTTGAAAAGGCTGAAAACCTCATAAGAACGGAGCCTAGCTTTACAACGGACTAGAGTGAGACGAGCAAGGGTAGAATGGAGAGGAAAAGCCTAATTGCCGAGAAAAGAAGTAGGGTTCGAATACTTCTTTTCTCGGTTACAAGAAATTATGCGCTAATAGCTACGTTCAGAATCATAACATCTTGGGAAGGGGTTTATATCCTGAATTTGATAAAAGGGGTAGTGTTTTGTTGCAAACTGGGTTTGATACAGATACTCTACCAGATAGATTTCACTATTCGCAACATTACAGAGCACACCAGAAACTCCCTGACCATTTTTCAGAGAAACACCGACTGGTTTATTAATCAGGTATTGCAGTTTCATTTGCCAAGGCATTTAACAATCACCTCCTGATATAATAATATTCAAAATGACACAGAGCGACCCTGTTTTCACCTCGGTTTGGTGATATTGCCTAATTAATATATTTTTAACGAATTTAGCACCTTTTTGCAATTACCGTAAGGCGTATTGTGAAAATAAGCAATAATAAGCTGCATATTAGAAGCACATAAGGCATCAATGAAAAAGAAGTATGGGCGAATAGCAGACCAAACAGTGGAGGCATCAAGGTAGTTCCGGTATAGGCAAAGGCCATCTGGAGCCCCATGGTTGCCTGCGCATTATGCTTACCGAAATAGACCGGTGTTTGATGCAGCAGGGAGGGATAAATTGGTGCGAGTCCAAGACCGATAATTACAAATGCACCAACTGTAAACAGGTCAGGCAGTGGCAGCAGCATAAGGCTAACGCCTGAAAGGATCAATATGGTACCAATGCGAATCAGTGTTTCGTTATTGAGTTTCATGGAGATAAAGCCGCTTAGCATACGGCCGGCGGTAATTCCCAGAAAGTATAAGGATACCCAGCCTGCTGCATTCTCCGGCAAAATACTTTTTATCTTTACAAGATAACTGGCGCCCCAAAGCATCATAGTGGCTTCGATTGAGGTGTATAAGAAAAAGGTTAGCATAGCTACAAGTGCTCCTTTTGTCCGTAGTGGGGCTAGTAAACCGGATTTTTCTTTGTGACTTTGGGTAGCTTTAGTTTGGTTCATCATATTCCCATCGTATTTTTTCCACATGGGAAGTGAGAACAGTAATAGTGCGACCAGTGTAAATTGAAGGATTGAAATACTGAAATATCCGCTTCGCCAGCTATGACCCCATTGGATCAGCATAGATACCAAAATGGGTCCAAGCATAGCACCCACGCCCCAAAAGCAGTGAAGCCAGTTCATATGTTTAGCTTCATAATGCTCCGCTACAAATTCATTTAAGCCTGAATCAACTGCTCCGGCACCAAGACCAAGGGGAATAGCGCAGGCTAACAGCCACAGATAGGAAGGGGACTGGGAAAAGCCCAGAAGTGCGACAGCGGTAAGGGCGACGCTGACAACGGTAACTTTTCCGGTTCCAAACCGTTTAATCATTCGGTGAGAGAACAGGCTGGAGATGATGGTGCCGGCTGATACAATCATAGAAATGTAGCCTGCATTTCCAACTGGAACACCTAATTCCAGGTTCATAACAGGCCATAAGGAACCGAGCAGGGAATCAGGCAGCCCTAAGCTTATAAAAGCTAAGTAAATTAATGCCAAGAATATCATAGGAATCTCCTTTCAAGGGTGAGTGTGAAATAGGTAATTGCGAAACTCAGAAAATTAAGCGATTGTATACACAACATATACTGTTTCGAAGCGGAAGCTAAGCCCGAAGGAAGCGTTGGAGCGTAGAGATAGTATGTGTTGTGCATACAAATACAGAAACTATATTGTTTCGCAATTGCCTTGTGAGTGCGACATGCCTCCCGTGATCTAGCAATCGAAATATCCGTTACTAGTTTAGTCTATATTTGCACCCGGTTCATTCTGATAAGCGGCTACCGCCAGTGCAATTAACCCGGTTATTATGTCCCGATCCAAATCACTTTGGATGTTAACGGAGGGAAATATAGTACGAAGCGGCGATGGGGGGATTTCCTGCATAATAGCCTCCACGAAGGCTTCCGATAAGAAATTCCCATATAAGACAACATGATCCGGGTTGATAATACCGCAGAAGATGCTGATTAATTTAGCAATTGCAGCCCCAACCTCATGAGGATTGTTATAGTCCAACGTGACCCAATCAACGCCAATGGGCAATAGCCCTACTTCGCCGGCATAACCGCAATAGCCTTTCAGTACTTTGCCGTCGATCATGATACCTGCGCCAGGAGGAAATTGTTTTGGAAAATAGATTCCAACAATAACAGGGAGAGAAGAAAGTTGCTTGCTATATCCCAGTATTGCTGCATTGACATCATTTTCTATGATCACTTGCAGCTGATATTTTTTTTGAAAATGCTCAGAAAAGGCAATGCCTTCCAGCTCCATGTAATCATTCATTACAATCACACCGTCTCGTTCCACACCGGGAAGAGAAAATGAAACAGTTCGAATTGACGGATACTGCTGCAGACACAAATCCAGCATAGCTTCAAAACTTGAAATTTGAATCTTATCAAAGGATTGTTCTATTTCCCATACCTCGTCCCGGTATAGATTGCCAATGCATGCGGAGAGAATATTCTTTTGATCCCGCACCCCGGCTGATATTGCAAGTACATGAGCATATTCTGCATGGAAGCTATAAGCCTGGGACGGTCTTCCGCCTGTTGTGGAATGCATTTCGCCCAGGATCACTTCTCCGCTTTCTACGAAGCTATTTAAGATATTTCCTACGGTTGCAAAGCTAAGACTTGTTATCATAGCAAGTTCTTTAATTGTAGCGGTTTTAGCGGAATACAGGGCTCGGAGTACAGTCCTGGCATTGCTTTGCTTCATATCTAACATATTGATTCCCATATGGATTGACCTGCTTTCTTTTAATTGTAAAGAATTCGTAGCTATTGGTTTTAAGCGCAATAAAGCGGATTAACTCCCCAGCTTAATCCCTGGTTTTGTTTTCCCGTGAAAATCACTTCCCATTGTGACAAAAAGATGATTTTGGCGCGCTTTCGAGACAAACCATTCGACGGTATGCGGATCATGGTAGCTGCTGTAAGCCTCAAGACCATCTATGCCGAGAGGTAAGATCAGATCGAGCATATCATAATTACCCTTCAGATTCATCCCGGGGTGTGCTAAAACTGCCTTACCATGGTTGCGGTGTATCAGATGAATAACATCCTCCATCTCAGGGTAAGACATACTAATATGGCAAGGAGTGCCCTGAGAAAAATAGTCCCAGTAGAAATTCACATAGGGATTGTCACTACGGGTACCGTTTTTTCTGTAAGGCTTTAATAGATCACTTTCCTTATAGCTGGGATTTATTAATAAAGCCTCTGCGAAGGCTTCACCAGTCCAATGCTCACACCAATAGCTTCCTGCAGTCACTGCATTTAAGTCCGACGGTGTAAGCTGGAAGCCGCCGAACTCGTTGATTAATCCAAGTCTCTCTCGGGAGACAGAAAGGCATTGCTTTCTTACATTTTGTTCAATTACATCAAAGTCTGCACTGTCAAGATCAATATTATAACCAAGAACATGGAAATTGACGTTTTGATAGGTACAATCGATCTCAATCGCAGGATAGCAGCAGATGCGTGTATTGTTGTAGGCTTCAAGGTCAGCTTTTAACAATAGTGCTTCTCTGGCACCTTTTACGCAGTTGTGATCTGCGATTGCCATGATAGAAATGCCTGCATCGATACACATTTGAATTAGTGCAGCAGGAGCATATTCACCATCTTCGCTATAGCAGGAATGAATATGCATATCTATCGTACTACACTGAGAAATATTAATGTCCATAGCTTTAGCTCCTTTCTACGGGAAGAGCATTCGTCTACTAAAATGAAGGCTCAAAAGAGTTATATGGGGACTACTTCCTTTCCCTAATAGAAAAAGAATAACCTTTCATTGAAGAGGCAAAAATAATTAGCATATTTATTATTTTAGTGCTTATTTTAATAATTAAAATAAGTGCTAAAATAAATATACATCATATGGCTCACAAAGTCAATAACGGAATTGTTAGAACGAAAAAAAGACCCGCATTGATTTTTGTACTGACCTCCAATCGTTAGATTTTTAGATCTAACTTTTGGGAGAAAGTAGAATTCAAGATTCAGCAAGGGTCTTTTACTATAAACTATATTTTTAAGGCATTGACATAGCTGCTATCTAAGTTAAACATCCATAGATCTGATAATAGCCCTGAGGATATCCGCAGATGGGGCATATTAGAGGGGCGCATTTTCCGCTTAATATATTTCCGCAACCCAGGCATATCCACAGGCTTTCCTCGGGCTTGCAAAAGAGCTGGTTTGCCTCCTCATTCTCAACCAGGGTCTGTAAGGTGCTGTAATGATTTAGCTTGATGTTTGCTATGCCGTTAAATAAGGAGGCTAAGTCAGTATAACCTTCTTCGGTTGCGATATATGAGAATTGGCTGTATAGATTATTTGCCGCATAGAATTCTGTATTTGCTGCATTCATTAAATTTTGAAAGGTACTTGTGTCTCCATTGTTCAAAATCCGGCGTAAACGTTCACTAATAAATTGAGCATTTCTGGAGAATGTATTAAAAACACCACTGATTTCCAGTAAGATCTCTTGATCCGCCCGTTTACTATACAGACCATAGATGGCATTGCTTCTCAGCTCATTCTCTAATGCAGCTTGCAGGTTAAGATAAGTTCTGCTATTCTGAAAGTCCAAGCTATCTCCTTTCCATTAGAACAAGTTACAGGTAATTACAAAACTCGTTAACTGAAGTTATTGTATACATATCATATATTATATCGAAGTGGAAGCTAAGCCCGGAGGAATCGCCCCGCGAAGAAAAAGTATTTGTTGTGTATACAAGTATAAAACCATATTGTTTCGCAATTGCCTAATAAGATTCGAGTGTCAAAGGTCATTAAATAAATTTCACAATGAATATGTGTGTATATATATCCAGATGGCGCAGAACGGCATCTATGAATCGACTTATTTTTCGGAGATTCATGGAATGGTAAGGCAAGTCCAGATGGATATATATGCATGCATATTCATTTCAAGACTTAAATCCGACTTTTGACACTATAATCCTAATAACGAATTATTTTGATATATAGTATGTTCGCCAACTATCTTTTATGTCTTAGAAACCATTATTTGAAATACGGTAATTTTTGCACTATAATAAAAAGATAATGTGAAAGGCAAGGCATTTCACATCCTGCATTAAGTGACAATTCGGGCGAATGTCAGTTAGTGGGTAATGCAGCAGTGTAAAGCAGATTGATTGAACCTACAGGAGGGTCAAGTTGAAACAGGATTTTATTATTTTGGATCAGGTTTTTGTTTCTTTTGAACATCAACAGGTATTAAAAGAGGTAAGCCTTGAATTAAAACAAGGTGCATCCTATGCCTTAATCGGAAAATCCGGTTCAGGTAAGACCACAATATTGAATTTGATTGCAGGTTTTTTACAGCCTGATCAGGGAACGGTATCCATTCGTGGGGAAAAGGTTCATAAACCCCGAAAGGAAACGGCTTTTCTTTTTCAAGAATTAGGGCTCTTTCCTTGGCAGACAGTGGAGGAGGCAGTCGCAATGCCGCTGCAGCTGAGAGGGAGAAAGCAGGAGAGTGCAGAAGCAGTTGAGAAGCTGCTGCAAAAGCTGGGGTTGGAAAAGCAGAGGCACAAATATCCTCAAGAACTTAGCGGAGGGGAGCAGCAGCGAACAGCCTTAGCAAGGACGCTGATTAGTGAGCCGGATATCATACTTATGGACGAGCCCACCTCGGCTCTGGATGCTGTTACCAAGGAGGCTTTGCAGGAGTTAATTCGAAGTGAGCAGCAAAAACGGCAAGCTACGCTACTCTTTGTCACTCATGATGTGGAGGAGGCAGTCATGCTGGGACAGTATATTCTCATCTTAAATGAGGAGGGGTCCATCTCACAGCAGGAGAATCCTTATTATTTTACGGAAAATGCAAGAGAGCAGCTTGGCTTCTATGAGGAATGCATTAAACTAAGAAAGCTGATAAAAGCGGAAAAGGAAGCAGGAAAGAAATAGGCAATTGCGAAACTATATAGTTTTTGTAATTGTATACACAGCAGATACTATTTCTACGCTCCAACGCTTCCTTCGGGCTTAGCTTCCGCTTCGAAACAGTACCTGCTGTGTATACAATAGCTTCAGTTAATGAGTTTCGTAATTACCTATAATAAAAGAAAGCATGAAAGGAAGCAGGAAAGAAAGGATATGAATCGAATAAAAATAATGAATCGAATAAAAATAATGAATCGAATAAATAGAAAGAAGACAGGGAGCCTGCTTCAAGGAGATCTTGCGGGATTTATCAGTTTCCTTTTTCTTTGGGAATTGTTTTATCTGCTCTTAAATACCCATACCGTACCTTCTCCGTTGGAAACCATTGCATATCTGGTGACAGTTCCAGAGGTGGTACTACTCCATTGTGGGGCAAGCATGCTGAGAGTCTTAGCGGCAATCGGTATTTCCCTGTTCCTTGGAGTTCCGATTGGCATTCTTCTGGGGGTTAATGAGGCTTGCAAGAAGTTGTTGTCACCTCTGTTATATTTTATCTATCCGATGCCAAAGATTGCATTTCTTCCTGTCTTCATGCTGCTCTTCGGACTGGGTGATACCTCAAAGATTATTTTAATGATCTGGATTATTATATTTCAGATGATATTATCCGTACGGGATGGCGTGGATCAGATCTCACCCGTACATTTTAAAGTCATGAGCAGCTTCTGTGCCACAGCGGGGCAGAGATTTCGCTATTTGATTCTACCAGCGATTCTTCCTCAGATCTTCTCCGGATTACGGATCAGTATCGGAATTACTCTGGCATCTTTGTTTTTCGCAGAGAATTATGCAGTCACCTATGGAATCGGCTATTATATTCTCAGTGCCTGGTCAAAGATGAATTATGTTGAAATGTTTGGAGGGATTTTAGCCATCGGCCTGATGGGAATCCTATTATTTCACCTGCTGGATGGAGTGGAATCCTTATGTGCACCCTGGCTGAAGCAAAAAAAGAAACGATATCCTGCCAATTAGCTGAATTTCAGCACAATGGCAGGATCGTTTCTTGGAAAGTTATAATCTAATAGGCAATAGTGAAAAAATATTGTTTTTTAGATTGGAAATGCAGCATAGCTTCAGCTTCGAAACAGTATCTGCTGTATATTATATCCAATAGCTTCAGTTAATGAGTTTCTCAATTACTGAATGAATTTAGTTGTTTAGAAAAGAAAAATCTGTAAGCTCAGCATAGGAATAGGTTTTGCTGATTAATTTTTTATCCTTTGTCCATGCAATAATATCATTAAAGCGATCTTCATCAATTGCAGCAGCATGCTGGAAGGTTCCACTCAGGCTGGTAAGGTAATTACTGATTGCTTCTGGAAATTGATATTTGGTAAGAATATCACTGTATTGTGAGGGGGAGGTTTCATTCATATAATCAATGGCCTTATTATAAGCAGTATAGAAGGCTTTTATCGCTTCCGGATGATTGGTGATTATATCATCGGTAAACATCAGTGTACCACCTTTTATACCAGCTTCTTTTGAGCTGCCAAGCAGATGAGCCCCTTGAGAAACCAGCATACCTGCCTGAGGCTCTGTAAATACGACTCCATCGATCTGATCTGACATCAGAGCTTCCGATCTTCCTGAGAAGGAAGGTATCTCAACGATCTCATATTCAAAGCCATCTTCCTTAGCGAACTGATCCATAATATATTCCAAAATGAAATTCGGAACAAGTGAAATCTTTTTTCCGCTTAATTGATCCATTTTGGTAATGCCTGAGTTAGGAGAAGAAAGAATCTTAAAATCTTCACTGATATCCGATGTGATTTTCAAAGGAAAGCCCTTGTCTACAAAAGCAGCACCCGTCATGACATCGCCAATGACCGCGTCCAGTGCATTTGATTGAACAGCAGCGTTTCTGTCATTCGGAGAGGTGAAGGCTTGAATGGTTACAGCTACACCGGCTTCTTCAAAGAAGCCTTTTTCCTTAGCCAGAATCAAGGGAATAGCGGATTCTGCCGGTAATATTCCAACATTCAATTCAACTGGGGCAGCAGTTTCGCCGGTTGGACTAGCAGTGGGAGCGGAAGTTGCTGCGGGTGAAGGTGTAGAAGTCGTTTCGGAGGGAAGGCTTTGATTCTCATTCGCTTTGGAACAAGCGGATAACGAGAGCAGGCCGGTTAAGAGGATAAGAAGGGTAAAAAACTTTTTCATAATAAAACAATCTCCTTTAAAGTACAATAGTGTTTAAGGTAATCGCGATACTCACTAACTGAAAAAATGTCTGCAGCGTATACAATTGCAGATTCAATATTGTTTCGCAATTAGCTAAAAAGGTTAGAGAACAGTGACTATCCGTTTAAAGTTTTTTGAAAAGCCGCCAAATCCATGAAATAGGGAATAACGGTTCGATTCAATAGATGGGGGTCACAATCTCTGTTATTTAAACCGCCTTTTGTTGTGAAGGCAAGACGGAATCCTTTCTTTTTAAGAAGAGCAGTATTTTGCTCATTAAACAGACCGAAGGGATAGGCGAAGGTATCCTGTGCATCGAGGATGGGATTTGAATTGCACTGATCCAAATCGTTGGAAAGCTCCAGGTCGCTGGCTGTCATCATTTGGCTGGTCTGTAGATTTAATCTGGTATGGAATAGATCGGTATGATTGGCATATTCAAAAACATCCTTCATCTCCAGCAGTTCCTTTGTTGTAAGGCATACAGACTTGTCCGGCTGAAAGGGCGATGCTTTGTGGTTGAGCCATCCCGTAACGACGAAGGCAATTCCATGAAAACCATATTTCTTTAACAAGGGGTATGCATAAAGCGCAAGGGATTGATAGCAGTCATCGAAGGTTAACAGCACTGATTTTTCCGGAAGAACTCCATTCTTATAATAATAATTTCGTAGTTCCTCAAGAGTCAGCGTGTGGTAATGATTCTCATGCAGATACTCCAGCTGATTTGTAAAATTTTCTAAAGTGATAAAAAGTGGAGCTGGTAGATTATCTTCATAATCTTGTTGTACTGCGATGGGATGAGATAGTGCAGGATCAAAGATAGCACTTTCCCGTATTTCATGATAGACTAAGGTGGCAAATGACATAGCAAAGTTCTCCAATCTTGTTTCTGACTAATGAAGGCCGAAAACCAGTTATTAAGTATATCACATTGAATTAAAAATTGGTATAAAAAAAATAAAAGGAAATTTTCGGAGAATTGTTATGAAATTTGCACTTTATTCCATCTATTTCTTGATTTTCGTTGGACGAACGAATACAATGGGTTTATGAAAAATTTTCAATTACGCAGGTCGATTTGATTTTATACTAAATTCTAAATAGTCTTGTGATATAAATTATGGTTAAATTTATAAATAAAATGCATAGTGGAAGATTTTTTGCTAAGGATTAAAAATCATATTATAAAATATGGATGAAATTGAAAATAATGCTTGGCGTTTGTCGTTTAAGTATTTAAAATGTAGGAGGTTATAAATAATGGTATTAGATTTTCTGGAAATTTTAAAGGTGATTTTTCTTGGCATCGTTGAGGGGATCACAGAATGGCTGCCAATCAGCAGTACAGGTCATATGCTTTTGGTGGACGAGTTTATTTCTCTTGACATGAGCGATGCCTTTAAAGAAATGTTTTTCGTGGTAATTCAATTAGGTGCAATACTTGCGGTGGTGCTGCTGTTTTGGAATAAGATGTTTCCTTTTCAATTCAAGGATAAAAGTCAGCCGGTTATTCGAAAAGATATCTTTAGCCTGTGGTTTAAGGTTGTAGTAGCTTGTATACCCGGTGCTGTTATAACAATATTATTTGATGATTTTATCGAGGCACATTTGCATACCCCCGTAGTAATCGCAGCTACCTTAATTATTTATGGTGTGGCTTTCATTCTTGTTGAAAATTGGAATAAGAGCAGAAGACCAAGTGTTAGGAGATTATCTGATATTACCTACCAAACAGCCTTCATGATTGGCTTGTTTCAGGTATTGTCCATTATTCCAGGTACCTCTCGTTCCGGTTCGACCATCATAGGAGCACTTTTGATTGGAGTGTCCAGAGTTGCGGCTGCAGAGTTTACATTTTTCCTGGCAGTTCCGGTGATGTTTGGATTAAGCGCAATAAAGATATTAAAGTTTGGCTTTGCCTTTACCCCAGCGGAATTACTTGTACTGGGAATCGGAGTGGTAGTTGCCTTTGGTGTATCCGTTTTTGTTATTAAATTTCTTATGGGATATATCAAAAAGCATGACTTTAAGATATTTGGTTGGTATCGAATTGTTTTAGGGGTTATTGTACTGTTGTATTTTACGCTTCAGAATTTTATTTAAGTTATAGTTGAATTTTAAATAGAGAGCTTATACTTCGTAGGATTTGCATTAATATAATGAACAGCCAGAAATAAAGCATGATAAATTTAAAGGTGGTAAAACAGGAACAGGCCGATGCCAAAAACTCGTTGAACCGGGGATACTGCCGAAGCATATGGATAAGTAATAGATTTTCGATCACATCAAACAATGCTCTCATTCCGCAAAGGATGCAGAGCATTGTTCTGATTTGAACGTTTATATTAATAAAATTTAAGATGGTAATCATGGTAATAAGAAAGCAAAGGATAAAGATAAAGTCCAGAACAAGGTATCTTTGATAAGCATAACGTCCTCCTTTGCCAATTTGTTCAAAGGTTTGTTTCACTGTATCAGGGTTGTAGTAAAAACGCATATCCAACAGACGAAAGGAAGGAGAATGGACTTGGATACCGCGTATTCCATAGCCCGTACGATACATAATAAACAGACAGACGAGAAAACCTAAAAATCCGATAAGACTAATAACCTTAATATTATTCATAATAGAGAGCTCCTTTCGTAGTCTATAACAAAATGAAGGAATTGCAAAAAACAAAAAAGCAACACCTGCAGCGGTTAATATCAAATAGTATAGTACGGTATAAATAAAGAAACAAGCAGCGGAAGGTAAGTGCTACAAAAAAGAAGCTTTTGTGGCATTCATGATAAAGGGAGAGTGAAAGATGCATCAAAGTATGAATCCTACTGCACAGCAATCGCAAAGCTGGATTATTAAAGCTTTCTTGGACTTGCTGGAGATAGAAGAGTATAATAGAATAAGTGTTTCCGGGATATGTAGAAGAGCTGATTTAGACCGCCGCACATTTTACCGGAATTTTGATTCCAAGCAGGATGTATTGGAGCATTATGTTCATACTCTAGGGGAGGAATACATGAAAGGGTACGCTGCCATTGGTAACCTTGACAGCTATGGGGCTACAAAATATTTTTTTGAGTTTTGGAGTAAGTATTTACTTTTTCTGAGAAATATGAAAAAATGTGGATTGGATAATTATATTTTTCAGCAGTTTGAACAGTATACCAAGGAACACATGGAATTATTGATAGGAACACAAGCTCAGAGCTTACCACGAAATTATGTGCTTGCTTATAGAGTTGGAGGCTTTTGGAATGTTATGCTGAATTGGATAGCAGAGGATGAAATGCTGCCTCCGGAGGAATTGGCTTTTATTATCACTCAAATATAACGGTTAGGCAATTGTGAGACAATATAGTTTTTGGATTTGTATACAATAACTTCGTTTCTGAGTTTCGCAATGACCTAAATATAACTGTAAATGAAAGGATGGAATTGGATATGATACAATCATTGGTACATATTGCATTAGTAGTTAAGGATTATGATGAAGCAATTGAATTTTACACAAAAAAACTTCACTTTACTGTAGTAGAGGATACTTATCAGCCAGAGCAGGATAAGCGCTGGGTTGTTGTATCCCCGCCCAATTCGTCAGGAGCTACGATATTACTGGCGAAGGCTTCAAAACCAGAGCAGATACCATTTATTGGTGATCAGGCAGGAGGACGCGTATTCCTGTTTCTTGGAACAGATGATTTTTGGCGGGATTACAATGAGATGGTAGAGAGAGAGATTGAATTTGTCAGGGAGCCAAAAGAACAAGATTATGGTACAGTAGCAGTTTTTAAAGATTTATATGGGAACTTATGGGATTTGATTCAATTCAAAGAGGATCATCCGATTACTCCTAGAATAAGATAGTAAGAGAGCAAGTCTGCGAAGGAAATGAGACCGGAAGGATGAAGGCGCAACTCTTTATTTGCAGCAGATTGCAGTGATTGCAACGAATAGTTGACAGCAATCAACTGGTAATTGGTAGTAAATTTGAATACTCATTTTATAATACCAGTAGGAGGTGCTGAATATGACTTTAGGAACTAAAATTCAGGAACTAAGGAAAGAACAATCACTATCACAGGAAGCTTTTGCAGAAATTATAGGAGTTACCAGACAATCAGTATCCAAGTGGGAACTGGATCAATCCTGTCCTGCAATTGATAAGCTTGTAGAAATTGCAGATTTTTTTCATATCTCATTAGATGATTTACTAAGGGCTGAAACTTTAAAGTGTGGTATTCCAGACCCTGTTCAGGATAGTAAGAGTGTGCACACTTCTGAGGGGGGATTATTTCAGAATCAGGATAAGAAGCTTTGGTTCTGGTATTTTATATGGTTGTGTATGATGGTTATCATAATTATGATACTTTTTGGTTTAAAGGCCTATACGACTGGCTTTATATTCTCTCAAATCCTTATATGGTTAAACGTTATTGTTATGCTTTATAAATTTTTGAAACAGAAGGTTAAGTCGGAAAAGTAGATAGGAGGATGAGAATGAAGATTCGTGACAAATATACATGCCCTTTAGAAATTGTACATGACTTAATGAGAGGAAAATGGAAAGCAATTATCGTATTTCAGCTTAGAGCTGGAACGCAGACATTTTCAGAGCTAAAGCGCGGTATTGAAGGTATTTCAGAAAAAATGCTGCTGGAGCAATTAAAAGAATTACAGGAGTTTGGCATCATCAGTAAAAACAGCTATGAGGGATATCCGCTTCATGTTGAATATGGTCTGACAGAACGGGGAACAGAGTTGCTGGGGGCAGTTCTTATACTGCAGGATATCGGTGTGGCCTATATGCTGGAGAATGGTCAGCAGGAGTTGCTAGAGCAAAAAGGAATTGTTGATTCACAAGGGTACCTACTAAAAAGTAAGTAATTTACTTTTATAAAGATCAGATTTAAAATTTAATTGTAAATAATACTAGGTAATTGCGAAACCCATTAACTGAAGCTATTGTATACACAACAAATACTGTTTCGAAGCGAAAGCTAAGCCCGAAGGAAGCGTTGGAGCGAAGAAATAGCATTTATTGTATATACAATTACAAAAACTATATGGTTTCGCAATTACCTAGTAAATAATACGTATGCCAGGAGAGATTACAATGAAGTATGGTTTGATTGTAGTAGATATTCAAAAGGATTATTTTAAAGGCGGAAGATATGAATTGGTTGACCCGGAAAAGGCGGCGCAGCAGGCAAATAAAATTTTAACCTTTTTTCGTGAAATGGGCTGGCCGGTTTATCATGTGCGCCACATTAACTTAAGAGCAGATGCAGCATTTTTCCTGCCGGGAACGGAGGGGGCGGAGTTTTATAAAGAGTGCTGTCCAAGGGAAGATGAGGAAATTATTACAAAGCATCGGCCTAACAGCTTTTTGGACACGAATTTGAAAGAAAAGCTGGTGGAAAAGGATGTTGATACCTTAGTAATCTGCGGTATGATGACCCATATGTGTATTGATACTACGGTAAGAGCTGTTGGTAATTATGGATATGCGGTGACACTGATTGAAGATGCCTGCGCTACGAGAGATTTGGAATGGGGCGGTATGGCAGTTCCTGCAAAACAGGTTCAGAATGCATATATGGCAGCACTGAATGGAACCTTTGCCAGCGTGGTTAAGGCTGAGGAATGGATAAGAGAGCAGAATAGGCTGCTGTAATTCATAAGATATTTATAATGACTATAAAAGGCGTGAGAGCTAAGCTCTCACGCCTTTTCACGTTGCATGTACAGCGATGTAGGAGCGCACTAACCGGTGCCCCTGTCATTAAGTTTTGACCCTCAGTTTTGGCAATTGGATTCATGCTGCTTTGGTATACTTTGGCTTGTTCTATATGTATAAAATTGGTCATTTTTTGTAGCAAATACCATTTATTTACATAATAATAAAAAGAAAGGTATTGTTGGTATCCTGCAGTAACAGTAGACCACTGCCTTTATTAATTCTAACATATATTAAGAAAATATAGGTAATTGTGAAACTCATGAACAGAAGATATTGTATACAATTACAAAAACGATATGGTTTCGTAATTGCCTAATCAAAAAGATGGATTGAGAGGTAGTTTCTATGAGCTTAGCAATGGATTTGCTAAATAGAATTGAGAGTCTTTCCGTGGTTGGTCTGGGATATGTTGGTATGCCCTTAGCTTTGGCATTCTCCAAAATATATTCAGTGATTGGTTATGATATCAGTCCTGAAGTTATTGAGAAATACAAAGCCGGAATTGATCCGACCAGAGAAGTCGGAGACGACGCAATTAAAGAGGCAGCCATAGATTTTACCAATGAGGAAGAAAAGCTTCGCGGGGCGAAGTTTCATATAATTGCAGTTCCCACGCCGGTTAATTCCCATAAAACGCCGGATTTGAAGCCGGTAGAGGGGGCAAGTGAGGTTGTGGGCAGGAATCTAACCAAAGGCTCGATTGTAGTGTATGAATCTACTGTTTATCCGGGAGTGACAGAAGATATCTGTGTACCCATTCTTGAAAAATATTCCGGGCTAATCTGCGGAAAGGATTTTAAAGTGGGCTATTCCCCGGAGAGAATTAACCCTGGAGACAAGATTCACAGGCTTGAAAGTATTAAAAAGATTGTTTCCGGTATGGATGAGGACTCTTTGAAGGAGATAACAGAAATATATAGTCAGATTATTAAGGCGGGAGTTTTTCCGGTAAGCAGCATAAGAGTAGCGGAAGCAGCTAAGGTGGTAGAAAACAGCCAGAGGGATATTAATATTGCTTTTATGAATGAGCTTGCGATGGTATTTGACCGGATGCAGATCGATACAAGAGAAGTCATTGATGCCATGGGTTCGAAATGGAATGCCTTGACTTTTTATCCGGGGCTGGTTGGCGGTCATTGCATTGGTGTCGATCCTTATTACTTTATTTATGAGGCAGAACGTCTGGGGTATCATTCCCAGATCATCCTTTCCGGGAGAAAGATTAATGATGGGATGGGTGAATTTGTAGCAGATGTAGTGGTTAAAAAGCTAATATTAACGAATCGCCCGGTTATGGATAGTAAGGTGGTTATTCTTGGCATTACCTTTAAAGAGAATTGCCCCGATATTCGTAATACCAGAGTGGTAGATATCGTTGAAAAGCTAAGAGAATATGGGATTTCACCGTTGGTCGCCGACCCTCTTGCAGATCCGGAAGAGACAAAGAGACATTATGGAATTGAACTGCTTCCTATGGAAGAGGTCAAAGAGGCAGATTGTCTGATCTTCGCCAATGCCCATGAGGAATTTAAGCTTCTAGCAGAGGATCAGATAGAAGCCATGTATCGAAAAGGCAGCCCTAGAGAGCGTGTATTAATTGATGTTAAGGGGATTCTGGAAAAGAGCAACTGGATAGAAAAGGGCTACCATTTCTGGAGACTTTAGTATGAGTAGTAAAAAAATAATGATTATAGGAAAACGGGGCTTTATCGGAAGTGCCTTAGGAATATGGCTGAAGGAGATGGGGTACGAGGTAATACAAGTATCGGGAAGAGAGGAAGAGTGGAAAAGCGTTGATATGACAGGGATCAATACGGTGGTTTATGCCGCAGGTCTAGCCCATACCAGGGAGAAAAAAGGGAATCAAGCTCTTTTTCAGAAAGCAAATGTGCTTCAGGCAAGAGAATCCGCATTACGAGCAAAGGCAGCAGGAGTGCCCCAGTATATCTATATCAGCAGTATGAATGTCTTCGGAAGTGCTGGAAAACGTATTGGAGCAAATACTCCCCTTGCGCCGGATAGTTTATATGGTCGTAGTAAAAGGCAGGGGGAGTTGGAGATTCTTAAGCTGGAGACGCTAGGCTTTGCAACAGTGATTATCCGGCCTCCGGTGGTAACCGGTATCGGCTGTAAGGGGAATATCTGGTTCTTGACAAAGGCATCAAAATATATCAAATTCTTTCCAAGCTATCAAAACCAAAGGAGTACCATCGATATCATAAACCTATGCAGTTTCATAAATTGTCTGATTATCGATAATGCAAGGGGGATTTATCATCCCCAGAATGAAGAATATATCTCCACGTATCAGTTGTTATCGCTGATGGTACATTTCAGAGGGGGGCGGATATGTCCGGTAAGCATGTTTAATCCCCTCATATCCTGGTTGCTGCCAAGATCTAAGGTAATACGTAAGATATTTGGAGATGACTGTTATGAAAAAGATTTATCCGGTTATGGTAATGCCTCCTATTGTATTCGCGGACAGGAGGAGTCCATAAAGGATATGATTAAAGGTACATTAAAATAAGTCCTTTCAAAGGACTTATTTTAATGTTTATCCTGGGCATGTATAAAAAACTCATTGTACCGTTCTGAACACCCCACTTTGCGATATATAGCGGTGCAATTTGGGGAATGCAGCACCACTACGTCCCCCAAAATCGCTACTTTGCTACCACAAAGTGGAGCATTCAGCCCGGTACAAGCAGTATTCATACACACCCTAAGAGAATGACTGATAAAACATTATAATTCGACATAAATCCCTTTTAATTCCAATTGACATGTCACAAAATGCCTGGGGTGAGAATATATTATTTATACAATAAACAGGTGAACTCCGGGCAAATCCCAATCATAAGATGTAATGTAATGCAAGTGATGGGTCTGACACTTAGTTTATGAAATGAGGTAGTTATGAAATATTTATTTGTAGTAGCACATCCCGATGATGAGGTACTCGGTGCCGGTGGAACAATCGGAAAGCTAACAAGTGAAGGCAATATTGCGGAGGTATGTATTCTTAGCGGAGAGGTTGGAGCCAGAAAAAACAAGCCCGAGGCTGAAAAACTAAGACAAAATATCATTGGATGCAATAAGATACTTGGGGTAAGGAGAGTTTTTCTCGGAAACTTTCCGAATATAGAATTTAATTGTGTCCCTCATTTAAAACTTGTACAGTTTATTGAAAAAATATTAACCATAACGCAGGCAGATGTTATCTTTACTCATCATCCCAGCGATTCAAACAATGATCATCACCATACCTCCATTGCATGTCAGGCGGCGGTACGGCTTTTTCAGCGAGGCAGCAGTATTAGTCCCATTAAGGAATTAAGCTATATGGAGATACCATCCTCTACGGAATGGGGGCTAAATACTTCCATTCAACCCTTTACGCCGAATCTTTTTGTGGAAATCAAAAAAGAGGGTCTGAACAAAAAGCTGAAAGCGCTGTCTCAGTATGAGGGCGTTATGAGGGAGTATCCTCATCCACGGAGTACAACTGCAATTAAGGGCTTAGCAGCTTACCGAGGATGTCAGGCAGGAATGGAGTATGCAGAAAGCTTTGAAAGCGTTTTTCGCAGAGAGCTATAGAGAGCTTATTTTTAGTCTCGATGAGAGGAAGAGAAATCGCATTTGCAGGCAGACTCAGCTGAAAAGAGGACGCTATGAGCGATATATATAGAAAAAAATTAAAACAAATATTTGATCGAGTAATTTGCGGTGGGCTGCTCCTGCTCCTATGGCCTCTGATGCTCATCATCAGTATTCTTATTAAGTTGGAGGATGGAGGAAGCATCCTGTTTACTCAATACAGACTTGGTAGGAACAAAAAATTGTTTAAGATATATAAATTCAGAACGATGAAGGAAAATCACGATAATCCGGATCAGAGAGTATTTCTCGGTGATAATCGGATAACCCGTATCGGGGTACTACTTCGCAAAACCAGTTTAGACGAATTGCCTCAGCTCATCAATATTCTAAAGGGAGATATGGCTATCATCGGTCCGCGGCCCATATTGCCGGAGGAAATGAAAGAACAGGGAGTAGAGGAAGCTTATGAAAAAAGATTCTCCTGTCTTCCAGGACTTTGCTGTTCGGTAGATATTCAATACCGTGCCTCAGCCGATCGAAAGCTACAGTTTGCAATGGATACCTCTTACGCGGAGAATATTAGGCTTTTGGAGGATTTGAGGATAGCAGTACAGGTAGCTGGAACAGTCTTGAAAGGGAAAAATGTATACCGGGAGGAGCGGCCCAAGAAGGATGAGAACAGTAAGTAAATAAATCGATAGGCACATCAGGAATGCAATATCGTGTGCGTAAGGATGGAGGAAAGTATGAGAATTGCTATTCATCAGCCGGACTATATCCCCTATATCGGGTACTTTTATAAGATTTTCAAGGCTGATTTATTTGTTTATTTAGATGATGCTCAATTTTCCAATGATAATCTGCATCACAGAAACTATATTAAAACACCTCAGGGTATGAAACGGCTTACTATCCCATTGCAATATCATTTTAAGGACAGCATTAATCAGGTACGTACCAGAGATGATATTAATTGGAGGGAAAAGCATCTGAACCTTTTGACCGTCAATTATCAGAAGAGTCCATATTTTAATGATATATTTCCACGGGTAAGAGAGCTGCTGCTCACGGAGTACGACAACCTGGCAGATATGAACATGACAATAAACCAGTTTATTCTTTCCGGCTTTGGAATTCGCTCGCCGATTGTGAAAGCTTCAGATTTGAATATTTCCTCAAGAAAGGAAGAGAGAATTCTCGATATTTGCTCCGTTTTGAAAGCAGATGAATATTATTCGGGTCTTGGAGCCGCCGCATATCAAAATAAAGAGAATTTTGAAAAGAGGGGAGTCAAACTTACCTATACGGATTATAAGGCTTTTCTCTACCCACAGCTTTGGGGATCATTTGAGTATAACCTGTCCGTATTGGATTATTTGTTAAACTGTGGTTTTGACTGGAATAAAGTGCTGGATAACATAGAGAGGAGAGAAGGTATATGAAGATTATTATCGCAGCAAGTTACGGACCTTCTCTACTTAACTTTCGAGGGGAGCTCATTAAGGAGATGGTGGGAAGAGGTCATCTTGTCACCTGTATTTCTGTGGAGCCCAAGGAGACGATGGAGGAACCTCTGGCAGCTATGGGAGCCTTCTATGAGTCGGTAGGAGGAAGCAGAACCGGAACAGGATTTTTAGAAAATCTGGCTATATTTTTTTGTTATTTGAAGCTTTTTTGGACAATTAAGCCGGATCTTTGCTTTTTTTATATGGCAAAACCAATTGTATTCGGAGGAAGTGCAGCAATCCTCCTGGGAATAAAAAAGATATATCCCTTTATTACGGGGTTAGAGACGCCATTTTATTCCAAGGATAAAAAGGATATTCTGATACGAGGGCTTCTTTGTATCTTTTATAAATTTGTCATTCATTTTAGCAAGGCCTGCTTTTTTATGAACAGGGACGACATTGAACGATTGAAGAAAAGAAGGATAATAAGTGAAAAAAAAGCGGTTTTAGTCAATGGCTCCGGTGTGAATATGGAGTATTTTACGAGATTTCCGCTGCCAGAGGAGCCCCGTGCTTGTATGACTGCGAGGCTGGTGGAGGGAAAAGGTATCCGGGAATATTTTGAGGCAGCCTCACGCTTGAAGGAAAAATATCCGGAAGTGCCTTTTTTGCTGGTAGGAGGCTTTGATGAACATAAAGAGGGGATTAGTGAGGAGGAGTTAGAGCTTCTGTTAAAGAAGGGAGCTGTCTCCTACTACGGCTATGCAGAGGATGTAAGGCCTTATCTTGAGGCTTGCTCCATCTTCGTATTGCCCTCCTACCATGAGGGTAACGGACGTAGTATTGTGGAGGCGATGGCTACAGGAAGAGCAATTGTTACCACTGCGGCACCCGGCTGTAAGGACACGGTAATGGAAGGATATAATGGTTTTCTTGTCCCGCCAAAGGATAGCAGAGCATTGGCAGAAAAGCTGGAGATACTGATTCGCAATAAAGCCCTCAGAGAGAGTATGGGTAGTGCCTCCTACCAGCTATGCCTTGAGAGATTCGAAGTAAATAAGATAAATAGTATATTACTGCAGACCATGGGGCTATAGAGGAGGAGTATGTATGGGTAGAAGTATCCTTAAGTTATATTATCGCTTACCCGTTTTCCTCCAGAATATTGCAGTAAGCTGTTATGGTTTGTTTCTATATCTGGGGCGCTATACCGGTGTATATCCTCGTTACCTTAGGCTGTTTTCCAAGAATAAGCACCGTAACCTGGAAAAGGAGCAAAAAATTCAGAATAAACGATTCCTGAAGCTACTTCACTATGCGGCCCGGAAAAGTCCCTTTTACCGAGAGTTCTACAAGGACATTCGGCTTGAAGAGATCAGATCTGTGGAGGATATTCATAAGCTGCCTGTACTTCGTAAAGAGATATTAAAGGAGAATATAAGCGGATTTTATACTATTTCTAAGGGAAGAAGCCTGCACTTTTCCACTGGCGGAACCGGTGGGATTCCTTTGATAGTAAGAAAGAGACCAAAGGATGTGCAGCAGAGGATGGCGTATCTGGATGCCTACAAGCTCACCTTTGGCTTTCAGAATAACAAAATGAGATCTGCAAGATTCTTCGGAAAGAAGATTGTGGAAGACAATCCGAGAAAGCCAATCTTTTGGAGAACAAATTATCCGTTAAGACAACGTCTCTACTCTACCTATCATCTGACACAAAAGAATCTTCCCTACTTTGTCAGAGATTTAAACCGTTATCAACCACAGGCTATTGATGGGTTTGTGTCCGCCATCTATACGGTTGCCAAATATATGGAAGAAAACAGCATTACGCCTGCCTTTACACCAAAGGCTGTCTTTACTACCTCAGAAACAGTCCTTCCCTATCATAGGGAAACAATTGAACGGGTTTTCGGCTGTCCTTTATCCGATCAATATGCATCAAATGAAGGGGCTCCCTTTATTATTCAGTGCAGCAAAGGCTCCTATCATGAGGCAATCGATACGGGTATCTTTGAGCATATACCAACGGAACATGGAATTAAGCTTTTGGTCACGGGCTTTGATACCTTCGGAACGCCATTAATTCGATATGATATTGGAGATATGGTTCTTCTGGAGGAAGGGAAGACCTGTGCCTGCAAAAGTGTTCATCCTGTGATTAAGGGCATTGCCGGCAGAGAGGCTGAGTATCTTGAGACAGGGAAGGGGAGGTTCAGCCTGGTACAATTATCCGTACTGATCAGTCAGTTAACCGGAATGGTGGAGCAGCTTCAATTTCGTCAAAAGAAGGATGGTACCCTGGACATTATATGTGTTTTGCCGACCGCTTCCAGGAAAGAAATGAATGAGAAAATAATCAAAAATACGATAGAACAATTTCTTGGTTCAGAAACGATATTTCAGCTTTATACTACCAGTGCCATAGAACGGGCTCCCAGTGGCAAGTATCAATTGATTATAAAAGAATAGGCAATTGCGAAACTATATAGTATTTGTAATTGTATACACAGCAGATACTATTTCTACACTCCAACGCTTCCTTCGGGCTTAGCTTCCGCTTCGAAACAGTATCTGCTGTGTATACAATATCTTCAATTAATGAGTTTCGCAAGTACCTATTATAAAAGAATAGAGGAAGGCAAAAGGAACGGAGGGAATGCAAAGTGACTGAGAATAACCTTGTTAGTATCATAATTCCTGTCTATCAGACAGAGAAATACCTATGGCACTGTGTCGAAAGTGTCATGAGTCAGTCCTATAAAAACATCGAAATTATACTTGTTGATGATGGCTCCACCGATAGGAGCCCTGATATCTGTGATAATCTTGTAAGGATGGATGAAAGAGTAAAGGTGATACATCAGGAAAATGGAGGGATTTCCAGTGCCAGGAATACAGGCTTGCAAAATGCTGGCGGAGATTATGTGGTTTTTCTGGATAGTGATGATTTTATACATCGCCATTTTGTGAAATACCTTCTTTTTTTATGTGTAAAGCAGGAAGCACAAATGGCTGCCTGTACCTTGTATATTGGAAGTGGGGGGGATTTCGAAGGAATATCCATGAAGGGAAGAGTCAGCGTTTATTCTGCAAAGGAAGCAATGTTAAGCCGCCGATTAAAATCAGGAGTAGTAGGGAAGCTGTACAAGAAGGAGCTCTTTGAGGGAATGGCTTTTCCGGTAAGTGACCATTTTAATTATGAGGATGAAGCCTTGATTTATAAGCTCGTATATCGTTCCAGGCAGGTAGTAGTTACGGAAAAGCCCCTTTATTACTACTTCCAAAATCCCATCAGCACTACCAGAAAAGAAAATCATTACAAGCCAACTGACTTTTATGAGGTGCTGCAGGAGCGAATTCGCTTCTTTTCGGATAAGGATAAAGAGCTTTATGAGTATTCCTATGAATATCTGTGCCTTAATCTAATGCTATTTTATTTCACCTGTAAACGGGATGAAGAAAATACGAATGATCTTGAGGAATTGTTATGGCAATATGAGCTTGTCTATTTCAAGGTACTGTACAACGAAGTGACGCCGTTGAAGTATAAGCTGATGTTTACAGCTTTTTATCAATTTCCGGAATACTGTGCAAAGATCGCAAATAAGGCAGGTATACCGTTGAAGAAGCGGTATGAGGCCTTTCGGAACAAAGAAAAGAGGCTAAGATGAGGCTCCTTGTCGTTACGGAGGAGGTCTGGAATGACAAACTTTATCCAAACAATGTGATGACCAATTGGTTAGAGGACTTTGATGGCCGAATAGCAAATCTGTATCTTGCCAAAGGAATGCCGGATAATCCCTGTTGCAGTGAATATTTTCAAATAACTGACAAAATGGCCTTGTGTAATCTAGTGAGGCGAAAAGGCGGAGGGAAATGGTTTATAACCAATTGCTCAGATGCTCCGGAGGAAAATCCATCCATCCCGGCAGGGCAGACCTCAGGATTATTAAAGATGATCAGACGGGCATTTCCTGGAATTCTGCATCTGCTTCGTGATGCAGTGTGGCTTAGAGCTAAGTGGGAAAGGAGTCAGCTCCTGGATTTTTTAACAGCTTATCAGCCGGAGCTTATCTTTAGCTTCCGGTTTTCCTCCAGAAGAATGCTCAGCATGGAACGACTGCTTCATCGTCTGACCGGGGCTCCCATCATCGCCTTTACTGGAGATGATGAGTATTCTCTGAGGCAGTTAAAGGCTTCTCCGTTCTATTGGATCAGAAGGTTACTGCTCCGAAGGGATATCAGAAAAACTTCCGTTTATTATGGGAAATATTATACACTCTCCCAAAGACAGGCATGGGAATTTGCAGAAGTCCTTGGGGTAAACTCCGGTGTACTCTATAAGGGAGGCAACTTTGCGAAATCGCAGATAAACAAGAAGCTCTCAAAGCCAATTCGAATCATATATGCGGGCCGGCTTTACTGCAACAGGGATAAGACACTTCTTGCCCTGGCCAAAGCTTTAAAGTGTATTAACAGGGATGAAGTACGAATAACACTGGAGATCTATACAAAGGATAATCCAGGGGCAAGAGCACGAAATGCTTTGAATGATGAAAGGTCAGTATTCTTAAAAGGCTTCGTAACGGCAAAAGAGCTTGGAAAAATTTACAACGAAGCGGATATCGCACTGCATGTGGAGGGCTTTGATTTAAAAAACCGATTACTGACCAGGTATTCCTTCTCCACAAAGATTGTTGATTGTCTGGCATCCAATTGTGCCGTACTTGCCATCGGGCCTTATGAGAACGAAGGTGTTCGTTATCTTAAGAAGAATCATGGAGCTATTTGTATTGGAAAAGTAAAAGAAATTGACCGGGTACTGTCACATATCTTAACCCATCCCGATAAAATAGAATTATATAGAAGAAATGCTTGGAACCTGGGGTCAAAGGCTCATCGCAAAGAAGTAATACGGCAAGGCTTATACGAAGATATGAAAGCTATCGTTAGGGGCAATAGTGACAGACCTTAAGCCAGTAATAAAGATGTAAGGGAGCCATTGTGAAATGCAGAGCATTTCACGTCCTGCATTGAGCGTCCATGGGGAGGAATGTCAGTTAGTCTGTAATGCAGAACAGTTCACATCCTGCACTGAGTTTTAGAAGGTCAAATGACAGTTAATGGGATCAATATTAGTTAAGGGGGAAGCTATGAACATACTTGTAACGGGCGCCGGAGGATTTTTAGGTAAAAATCTGATAGCCAGTCTTAAGGCGCAAGACGGTGAAAATTATACCATTCATACCTTCGATAAATCGAATACATTGGTGGATTTAAAAAAATTTACCAAGGACTGTGACTTTGTTTATCATTTTGCCGCAGTACACCGGCCGGAAAGGGAGGAAGAATTCCAGGAGGTGAATTGCGCGCTTTTTCAGACCTTGTTGGGATTTCTGAGAGAGAACGGAAATCATTGCCCTGTTTTATATACTTCCTCCGTGCAAGCAACCCAGGATACCTCCTATGCGAAAAGCAAATACCGGGCAGAAGAAGCCCTGAAAGAGCATGGGCGGAAAAATGGCAGCAGAACAATCATATATCGTCTTACGAATACCTTTGGTAAATGGGCTAAGCCCTATGCATATTCTGTAGTTGCCACCTTCTGCTATAACGTAACAAGAAGAATAGAGATTGAGATACACAATCCGGATACTAAGATGAATTTTTACTATATTGACGATGTGGTTACTGATTTTTTAAGGCATCTGAAGGAGGAGGTACCTCCGGGAAAGGATGGGTTTTATCAGCTGCCCCAGGAATATTGCTATCAGGTATCCGTCGGAGAGCTGGCAGCTACGATTCAAAGCTTTCAAAAAGCAAGAGAAGAGCTCTACATTCCAGACATGCAGAAGCCCTTTATTAAGAAACTTTACAGTACTTATCTGACTTATTTACCACCTGATATGATTGCAATGCCCATAATAAGCCATAAGGATGTCCGCGGCAGCTTTACAGAGGTATTCAAGGCAGCTGGAAGGGGACAGTTTTCACTGAATGTCACAAAACCCGGCATCAAAAAAGGAGAACATTATCACAATTTAAAATGTGAACGCTTTTATATCATTGCAGGTGCGGCTAAGATTCAGATGAGAAAGCTTGGAACCGACGAAATCATAGAATATCTGCTTTCCGGTGAAGAGCCCTGTATTATTGAGATACCTCCGGGATATACACATAATCTGATTAATATAGGAGAAACCGATCTTTATACCTTAATCTGGGCAAATGAAGTATTTGACAAAACAGATCCGGATACTTATCCGTGTTCCGTTCCTCCTTTCGCAAATGAGGGTGAGGATGTGAAAGGTGGTAGTTGAGGCAATATGAAAATTCTTATCATAAATGAAGTATTTGGTGTGTTAAGTACAGGCAGAACAGTGATGGAGCTTCAGTCTTATTTAAGAGAACAGGGGCATAGCTGCCTGGTTGCTTATGCATATCAAAAACGATATGCAAAGGATATGGGTCTAGATTTAAGGAAAAAAAGTGATTTTTATATGATCGGATCTACTGTTGGCAGGAAACTGCATGCTCTATTTTCCAGAATTTCCGGTCTTCAAGGTTATTTCTCTACGGGAGCAACAAAAAAGCTGATCCATTATATTAGTGAACAAAAACCGGATATTGTTCATCTGGGGAATGTCCATGGTAATTATCTCAATTTGAATTTGCTGCTTCAATATCTTTCCAAGGAAAAGCTCCCTGTTGTGATTGTGCTTCATGATTGCTGGTTCTATACCGGAAGATGTACTCACTATTCGGAAAATAGGTGCTATCAATGGCATGATGGTTGCAGGAAATGTCCCAATAACAAAAATACTCCGATCACCTGGTTCTTTGATCGGAGTAAGAAGATGTGGAAGGATAAGAAGAAGTATTTTACAGAGCTTAACAGGCTTGCTGTTATTGGAGTATCGGATTGGATTACAGAGGAAGCCAGAAAGTCTTTCTTAAAGGATTCCTATCTTATCGAGAGGATTTATAACGGGATTAATTTAGAGGTATTTAAACCCAAGGAAGCGGTTGAACTGCGTAGAGAGCTTGGAATAGAGGATAAGTTTGTTATTCTTTCCGTGGCTGCCATCTGGGGCGATGCGAAAGGGTTGAAAGGCTTTTTTCAACTGGCGAGGCAGCTGCAAAAGGAGCATGAGAGGATGCTGCGGGAAGGGAAGGCGGACAGAGAGTGCATGATCCTGCTGGTAGGAAAGAGCAATACGAAGCTTGATATACCGAGTAATGTGAGAATCTTTCCTGTTACGGATAATCTTGAAATGCTGTCGAGTCTTTATAATGCGGCAGATGTATATATATCACTTTCAAGGGAAGAATCCTTTGGCAAAACATTAGCAGAAGCCTTAGCCTGCGGAACACCGACAATAGCCTTTTATACCACTGCATTACCGGAATTAATCGGAGAGGGATGCGGACATCTGGTTATGAACCATAGCTTGAAGGGAGTATATGAGTCCGTTCAGCTAGTTCGTGATAGAGGAAAAGATTACTATTCTGATCAATGCCTTCACTATGCAAGAGCGCATTTTTCAAAGGAAGATTCCGTTCAGAAATATTGCAGAATCTATGAGAAAGTGCTTTTCTGAGGAAGGAGACAGACACCATGTAATTCCTTCTGCATATTTTATCTAGGGGGAGTTTTAAGTTGCATTTGATTTATGTTCGATAGAAAGCTTGAGCTTGTTTTAAGGATAGGAGAGTACCGCCAAAGCGGCTTTCACCTGGGAAAATTTGTGCCTGCTCAAAGATAGCAGGCCTTGAGAAAGGCATGGTTATCAGGATGATAGTATACGGTTTATTATTGACACTTCTTGCTGCATTAGCATTAATACAAACCAATAAAACAGAGGATAATGTCGGATATAGAACCGGTTATAGAATAGGAAAGAGAAATGACCTGGCTCTTTTGATTTCCTGTTTTTCTATTTATCTTCTTATGATACTTAAGGCGCCGCTGGCTGGTGATTACAGTAGATATGCGTATAATTTCCTGAATTCGGTAGATAGAACCATAAAGTTTTACTGGGATCGTAAAGAGGATTCGGGGTTTTATATTCTGACCAAAATGATCGGTGAAATTAACTATAGTACAGTCTTTTATTTTGCTGTAACCGCTGCCATTATTTGCATTAGTTTGTTTTTTTTCATCAAGCGTTATGCTAGTAATAAGCGCTATGCAATCTATTTTTATTTTACGATTGGCCTTTTTGCATTTTCCCTTGCCGGGCTGCGCCAAGCTCTGGCTATGTCAATCTGCCTTTTTGCTTATGAAGCGGCAAAACGGCGGAAAATCATACCTTTTTTGCTTATTGTGGGAGTAGCATATCTGCTTCATAAGTCGGCTTTGTTTTTTCTGCCAGTTTTTTTTGTTGGATGGGTTCCCTGGAAGGCAAAGTATCACCTTGCAGTTATAACAGCATATGGAATCATAGGACTATTCTTTCACAGGTTTTATGCCTTAATAACAAATTGGATGGGCTACGATTATGACATCGAAAGCACTAGAAATGGTGGTATATTCCTGCTCATTCTTCTGATTATAGGTTTTTTGGGAATTGTATATAGAAAAAAACTATTGGAGCGGGATCAAGGGAATCTATTCTTTTTGAATATGCATTTTGTGGTAATTATGATGTGGGTATTTCGTATGTTCACAAGAACGGCGGAAAGACCAACCTTTTATTATCTGTATGCCAGTATCATATTACTGGACCGCATTCTTGACTTAAAAATGGAAGGGGAAGAGGAGAAAGCCAGAAAAATTATTGTATTGTCTTCTATTTTCTTCTTTGGAGTATTCTTCCTTTACCGTACCATACGAGATCGCAATCTTATCCCTTATATTTCGATATTTAATTAATATTTCGTATGCTTTGTGAAATCAGCAAAGGAGTGAAAGGTAATTATGAAAGAGGCTAATATTGACATTGCAGTATTATTAATATTTTTTGCAAGACCAGAGCAGTTTGGAAAAGTGTTTGAGGTCGTAAAGGAGGCTAGGCCTTCTAAGCTCTATTTATATCAGGATGGCCCTAGGAAAGGGAGAGCTGAGGATATGGTCGGCATTTTAGAATGCCGTGCCATTGCCACCGATATTGATTGGAAATGCGAGGTACATACTTATTTCCAAAAGGAGAATGTCGGCTGTGACCCTTCAGAATATATTGCCCAGAAGTGGATGTTCCGTACGGAAGAAGCAGGAATCGTACTGGAGGATGATGATGTACCCTCTCTCAGCTTTTTCCCTTTTTGCAAGGAGCTACTTGAAAAATATAAAGACGACGAACGTATTAATATGATTTGTGGTATGAACAATACCGAGGTTTGTGAGTATACCCCCTATGACTATCTGTTTACCACCTCCGGTGCTATCTGTGGCTGGGCATCCTGGAAAAGAGTAGTGGATACTTGGGATGGAAGCTATAGAATCTTGAAGGATTCCTTTAATGTACGGCAGTTAAAAGCATATATGGAGACCTTTGGTGACGGAAGGCAACATATTAATACCTTGAAGCGTCATCGCCGCTCGAGAAAGGCTCACTATGAATCCATCCTGGGCACCAGTATGCATCTAAATCACAGACTGAATATTGTTCCCTCTAAAAACATGATTTCAAATATCGGGATTACAGCAAATGCTACTCATTCTGTCTCCGATATTCGAATGCTGCCAAAGGGTATTCAAAGAATTTTTCAGATGAAGACCTATGAGGTTGAGTTTCCCGTAAAGCATCCCCCTTATATCATTGAAGATATGGAATTTAGGAAAAGGCTCTATCGAATCATGGGATGGGGGCATCCAATGGTACAATTGTACCGAAGAGTTGCCAGCTTATTTTTACG
This sequence comes from Bacillota bacterium, assembly GCA_023392995.1. Lineage (GTDB taxonomy): Bacteria > Bacillota > Clostridia > Lachnospirales > Lachnospiraceae > Mobilitalea. Next base: position 3,131 of record JAEWMZ010000406.1, on the reverse strand, counting down.
ATTAAAGTATAGAGATTATAAAGGATTGATAAAAAGTCTGCTGAAGATTGTTAAGAAAAGCTGATTGTTGAAAGAAGCTTCCGTATGTAAAGTATAGTTTTGTGTAACTAAAAAAGAATAATTCACATTCGAATTGCGTTGTCTCACAGCTCAATGATCGTTAGGATAAGAAGAAAGCAGTGGGTAGGATATGAGTGATAGTAGAGAAGCAGAAAGCGCCAGACAGATCAAAGCAGGCGCTGTATTGGGATATATCACCTTAGGGATAAATCTTTTGGCAGGACTCATCTATACACCCTGGATGATAAGAAGTTTGGGACAGGATAACTACGGCCTTTATACACTTTCTGTTTCATTAATCGGAATACTTGTTATGGATTTTGGTCTCGGTGCGGCGGTTACAAGGTTTTTAGCGCTTTATAACTCGGAGCATGATGAAGAGGCTGTAAATAATCTGCTGGGTATCATTTATAAATTATTTCTGCTGCTGGATGTAATCATTGTGGTTGTATTGACGGTGGTATATTTTCATATCGGTGAAATATATCAGGAGCTTTCAAGTGCAGAAATTGACCGGCTTAAGGTGATATTTATTATATCCGCAGTTTTTAGTATCCTGAGTTTTCCCTTTGGAACCTTGAGCGGAATTCTGACGGCCTATGAAAAATTCGTGCAGTTAAAAGCTTCTGAGTTGGTCTACAAGATATTAAATATGGGATGTATCATCGCTGCATTAAGCCTTGGCTATGGCTTATATGCCCTGGTGCTTATGAATGCGGTAACTGGAATCGTAAATATCTTAATAAAACTCTATCTTGTAAAGAAAACAACTCAGATCAAAGTGAATTTCCGCTACAAGGGAGGAAAAAAGAATGCTGAGGTATTTCAGTTCTCCCTGTGGTCTACGGTAATTAACATTGCACAGCGATTTATCTATAACATCATACCCAGCATATTGGGAATCTACTGCGGTGCGGTAAGCATCTCGGTATTCAGCGCTTCCGCTACCATTGAGGGAATTGTATTCACCTTTGCGGCTGCCATCAACGGTTTATTTTTGCCGAGGGTATCCCGAATTATTGGGAAAGAGAACCGGGATGAGAGTCTATTGGTGCTGATGATTAAGGTAGGACGTATCCAGCTCTTTTTGATCGGACTCATCTATATTGGTTTCCTTGCCATTGGGAGAGAGTTTATTGCTCTGTGGCTGGGAGATGGATTTCAAAGAGCCTATATCTGCATTCTGCTGCTGATATTGCCCAGCATATTTGAACTTCCCCAGCATATTGCTAGCCTTACGGTGGTGGCAGAGGGAAAGGTGAAGCTTCAGTCCGGTGTATATACGTTAATGGCAGTAATCAATATTCTTTTATCCATAATATTAACCAAGGAGTTTCAGGAGGTAGGAGCGGCAGTATCCGTTTGCTGTGCGTATTTATTCAGAACGGCAGCAATGAATGTAATCTATCACCGCATACTGAAAATTAATGTTTTTCGATTCTTTCGGGAATGTTTTTTAAATATGGGCGGCTGTCTGCTGTTATCCATCCTTGCCGCCGTAATTATCTCTATGTTATCGGGAGGAGGCCTGTTGTTATTTCTGGTAAAAGGAATGACCATAGTTATCATCTACCTGGTTTTGTTCTGGAACTTTGGTTTGAATAAGTATGAGAAAGAGTTGTTCGGATCAACGTTCTTGAAGGTAATGACTCTTTTAAAAATAAATAAGCATTGATAGGAGGCTGGAGTTATAAAAACGAAAATAGCGATTATTATACTTCATTATAAAAATTGTTGGGAAACCATAAACTGCGTTAATAGCGCTCTGAAGCAGAAGATAACGAACTATGAAATAGTGGTTGTGGATAATGGTTCAAATGATGATTCTTATGACATACTGAAAAGTTATTTTGGAAGAACGCCCCATGTTACCTTGAAGAAGCTAAAGAAAAATCTGGGCTTTGCCAAAGGAAATAATGCAGGCATTCGCTATGCCAGAACCCAATTAGGCGCAGAAAATTGCTTTGTCTGCAATAGTGATGTGGTATTTGATGAAACACTTTTTGAGGAGTTGTTAGCTTCGGCAGAAGCGGGTGTTGGAGTGATTTCTCCTACCATATATAATGCAGACTATAATCCTCAACCGCTTTCCGTGAACACGAAACATCCTTACTTAACAATTGCTTTCACTTGGCTATATGTTCTTTATATAAGTTTGCCGGAGTGCTTATTCAAGGAATATCTCAGCTCCCTGCACGAGTATTGCGTTCAGCCGGTGTTTGAATTAGTCAAAATTCTGCGTCAGCTGTACTCGCTCATCAGAGGGAAAATATATGAATTTATTAGCAAAGGAAAGAGACATAGTAAGAGTGCTGCTTCAAAAGGATATAACCTGAAACAAAAGGATTCTTATCAAATCCAGGGCTGTGCTTTTTTGCTTACCAGTGAGTTTTTTCAATTCTATCAGCAACTGTATCCAAAAACCTTTCTCTATGGGGAAGAATTAAATCTGTCTGTTTACCTAAAAAAAGCAGGCCTTAGAGGAATTGTGGCCGATACCTCACCAGTGATTCATAAGGGAAAACAATCTTCAAAAGAGCTTTATAAATCAGAAGGGGCGAAAAGGAAGCTTATCCTTACAAGGAACAGCTTGTTTCAGTCAATTCCTCTCTTGTTTTTAAGCTATAGTAATATTAAGAAGCTTTATTCGAAGTGATGAGAAAGAATAAGAGTTTGCCGTAATCAATACTGGATGAAATGTTTTAGAGGGCATGTTGTTGAATTTTTTTTCAGCCAGTGTTGAGACGGCATTATTCGTATTTCTTTTGTTGGTTTTTATTTCATTAAGAATTGACAAAAGAAAATCTTAGCAGTAGAATATGAATGAATTTAAAATTATTCATTCATATTCTACTGCTAAAGTTATAGCTTATATTGATGGAGGATCACGAATTGATTGAAAAAAAAGCGAATTTATTTATTTGTGGAAAAGAACTATTTAGTTTGAAGGGGTTCAAAAATACGAATATCTCTGAGATTACAAAAATGGCAGGTATGGCGACTGGGACCTTTTATAATTACTATTCCTCAAAAGAGAAACTGTTTATGGATATCTTCTTAGAAGAAAATGC
>JAEWMZ010000409.1 GCA_023392995.1 Bacillota bacterium | reverse complement strand
GACTTCACAGTCAGATTGAAATCCCGAATCAATTCCTGCTCGGGGGTATAGCTAAAGAAGACATCATCAATGGAGATATTGCCATCACTCACTAATTGAACTGCATTCTCATCCTCTGGTACCTCTTCGGTTTCATCCAAAAGTTCAAAGACACGAGCGGCACAGGCAAGTGCATTCTGAAGCTCTGTAATGACACCGGAGATCTCATTAAAGGGCTTGGTATATTGGTTTGCATAATTCAAAAAAATACTCAGCTGACCCACAGATAAACTTCCGGCAATAGCAAAAAGAGCTCCCGCCAGACCTACGCCGGCATATACCATATTGTTGACAAAACGGGTAGCAGGATTGGTTATGCTGCTATAAAAGATAGATTTTAGTGTTATCCTTTGAAGTCTGGTGTTGACCGAGTCAAAAGCTTCCTGGCTTCTGGCTTCGTAACCGAAGGCCTGAACTACCTTTTGACCCTCGATCATCTCATTGACCAGGGCGGTCTGTTCACCACGCACACTGCTTTGGTTCTGAAAATACTGATAGCTGCGCTTGGCAATATAGGCAGCCACTAAAAGGCTTAAGGGTGTCAGAACCACAACTACCAAAGTGATCGTGGCGTTAATATATAACATAAAGCCGAGAATGCCTCCAATCGTGATGACGCCGGTAAATAGTTGAGTAAACAGCATCAGAATACCATCGGAGAACGTATCCATATCGGCAATCATTCGGCTAACCAGATCTCCTGAAGAGTGAGAATCCAGATAGGAAAGGGGAAGCTTATGCAGCTTCTTCATCATCTTATCTCTTAGATCCCTGGAAAGGGAGTAAGTAATACGATTGTTGGAGAGGCTAAGCAGCCACTGGGCAATGGCAGATAGAGCCGCCGCAACAGCAATCATGCCAAGGATGGGCAGAATCTTCGAAAGTTCAATCTGTCCGATTCCAACGAATAAATCAATTGCCTGACCCGTCAGAATTGGTATATAAAGCTGGGTTGCCACACTGAGTATGGCAAGGAGAACACTTAAAAAGACATAACCACGGTAAGGCTTAAGGGAGCTAATAACTCTTCGAAGGACAATTCGGCTTTTGGTTTTATCCAGGGAGGCCTTTGGAGAAGAGGGCTTCTTATTTTGCTTTTTTTCACTTTGAGACATTTACTCACCACCCTTTCTATATTGGCTTTCATAGATTTCCTGGTAGACCTGGCAGGTGTTTAAGAGCTCCTCATGGGTTCCAGAGCCTGCCAGACGGCCATCCTCCAAAACCAGAATTTGATCTGCATGACGAATACTGGAGGTACGCTGACTTACAATAAAGATTGTCATACGGCCAGTAAGACCTGCCAAGGCCTTTCTTAGTGCAGCATCGGTAGCATAATCAAGTGCACTGGTGCTGTCATCAAGAATTAAAATATCCGGATTTTTAACAAGAGCACGGGCAATGGTAAGACGTTGCCTCTGACCACCGGAAAGATTTCTTCCTCCCTGTTCGACCGGATGCTCCAGACCCTGCTGCTTCTCGCGAACGAAGTCGGCTGCCTGCGCTATGGTAAGAGCCTTCCATAAATCCTCCTCGGAGGCTGTCTCGTTCCCCCAGAGTAGATTGGAGCGTATGGTTCCATGGAATAGCTGCGCTTTCTGCATAACAACACCAACTAGGTCTCTTAGCTCCTCCCGGTGATAATCCTGAATGGGCTTATGAAAAAGCGTCACATTACCACTGGTGGCATCATAAAAGCGGGGGATTAGATTAACCAGACTGGACTTGCCGCTGCCGGTTCCGCCGATGATACCAATCACCTGGCCTTTCTCAGCCTGAAAGCTAATTGACTCTAAGCTATTCTCACCGGAGTTAGCATAGGCAAGTGATACCTGATTAAAACGAACTGCCTCCTCGGTCTCCAAAGAGGGTTTTATGTCATGCAGGGCCGGGAATTCCATGGCTGAGTGGATCTGGAAGACGGCTTGTACTCTACCGGCACAAGCAACACCCTTTGTCATCTGGATGATCAGATTGGCTAATTTGACCAGCTCAATTAATATCTGACCCATATAGCTGATGAGAGCGATTACATCACCCTGCTGCAGGGAGCCAACATTTACCTTTAGGGCACCGGTGTAAAGAAGAGCGATAATCGCAATATTAATAATGATATAGGTAACAGGGTTCATGAGACTGGATACAGCACCAACTTTACGCTGAAGCCTGCAAAGAAGTCCATCCAGGTCTTCAAACCTGGAGGTTTCATGGGCTTCCCGCCCAAAAGCGCGGATTACCCGGGCGCCGGTTAGATTTTCTCTTGTCATTCCAAGAATACGATCCAATCGTTCCTGGACTTTCTTATATAGGGGCATGGTATACAGCATAATTCCAAATACCGCGATGCAAAGCACAGGTATGACCACAACAAAGATCAGAGCTGCTTCCGGGTTGATCTTGAAGGCCATAAATAGGCTGCCAATTACAATGAAGGGACTACGAAGAAACAGTCGTAAAAACAGGTTTAGGCCGTTTTGCACCTGATTAATATCACTGGTCATTCGGGTAATCAATGTACTGGTTCCTATGGTATCCATCTCGGAAAAACCAAGGGATTGAATATGTTTAAATAGGGCACTGCGCAGATTAGAGGCATAGCCTACGGCTGCTTTGGAAGCAAAATACTGGGCAGTAATACTGCAAATCAGGCCAATCAGAGCCAAAAGCAGCAGGAGACCGCACTGACGAAGAATGTAGTTGGTATAGCCTCCGGCAATACCGTAGTCAATTATAGATGCCATAATAAATGGCACCAGCAAATCAAAAGAAGCCTCCAGCATCTTAAAGAGCGGTGCCAGAATACTTTCTTTTCGATATGATCTCAGGTATGATAACATGGTTTTTATAACAGTTCCTCCTAACTAGATATAATATTGATAGAGTATCAATAGACCAGATATTTTATACTCCCCCCAGTAAAGCAGGTGCATCATGCACGCTTGCTATGATTTGACATGGGAATACTCGTATCGAATATACACCAACGGATAATAGCCAAACGATATTTATGATTAAAAAAATAGCCCCTGATTTCTTGGTTTTTCAATTACCGATTAATGCGGAGTAGTTGAAGAATTGTTAAAATTCAGCCCATTGAAGAAACTCTATCCAACCATGATACCACAAACTACCACAAATACTCCACCTTATAATTAAAAAGTTTCTTAATTTATCAGAATAGCCGTAACTAATATCAGAATAACTACTATGCACAGCTTGGTTGTGAAGGAGTTAGGAAGAAGAAATTCTAAAATTAGCTATAATTGCGTATTTTGCTTGACGAATAGAGGAAAGCTATATATAATAATAATTACTATTATTTATAGGAGATGTAGCTATGGCGGTTAATAAGTTTAGCAGACAAAGGGAAGCGATCAAGGAATATCTCGCTCACACAAAAGAACACCCGACCGCGGATACCGTATACATGAATATTCGAGCAACATATCCTAATATTAGTTTGGGCACCGTTTACCGAAATCTCAATCTACTGGCAGAGCAAGGTGAGATTACCAAGCTGAATTGCCAGGATGGAAGTGACCGGTTTGATGGTAATACCATGCCTCACTATCACTTCCTGTGCAATGACTGCGGCAGAATACTTGATATTGAAATGGAATCGATTGATCATATCAATAAGATTGCGGGTGCAGGCTTTGAAGGTAAGGTAGAGGGTCATGTGACTTTCTTTTATGGGATATGTCCGAACTGTATGCGTAACGCTTGAAGAAAGACAACAGGGTGAAACGAAGAACACTTCATAAATAACAGAAAAAAGGTGAACTGGCAGCATTGCCAGTTCACCTTTTTTCGTGACAGTCAATGGATTTTGCGGGAGTCCCATCGTTTTAAAAAACGAAAATGGTTTTTCAATTTTCATCGGTGTAGAAAGCAAGAAGAGAAAAAAATGAAAATTATTGCAATTACCTATTGACATTCCTTCTCATTTATTATATTATAATAACAACAGTAATTATTACTATTATTGAAAAAACAAAATATATATGACATTAAAGGAGATTAGTAAAATGAAGAAATTTGTCTGTCAGGTATGTGGCTATGTACATGAAGGAGAAAGTGCACCGGATCAATGTCCAATTTGTAAAGCAGCAAGTGAGAAGTTCACTGAGAAATCAGAAGGATTGTTCTGGGCTGATGAGCATGTAGTTGGCGTTGCTCAGGGCGTTAGCGAAGATATCTTAAAAGACTTAAGAGATAATTTCATGGGTGAATGTACCGAAGTTGGTATGTATTTAGCTATGTCAAGAGTGGCTTATAGAGAAGGATATCCGGAAGTAGGCTCCTATTATGAGAAAGCTGCTTGGGAAGAAGCAGAGCATGCAGCAAAGTTTGCTGAATTACTTGGCGAAGTTGTAACAGACAGCACAAAGAAGAATCTCCA
>JAEWMZ010000407.1 GCA_023392995.1 Bacillota bacterium | reverse complement strand
CCGATAGCTCATTCTCAGTTGCACAGTTCCCACAAGTACGTTTTTTGATCATGGGATTTCCACATTCCGTGCAGAACTTCACATTACTATCCATTTCTTCTCCACAATTTCCACATGCAACTTTAGGTTGAGTCAAACGATATCCGCATTCACCGCAAAAACTATCATCCTCATCGTTTTTATTGCCGCATTTTGGACAAATCTTATAGGCAGTCGTTACGCTGGTATTCAGATTTCTTCCGATATCCCCCACTAAATTGCCTAAACCTGCTCCAACGCCCAAACCTAATCCTGCTCCTGCGATGGTACTTGCTAAGCCACCCTCCTTATTCGCAGCTGCTTCGATTGTATCAAAGGATCTTTTTGTCGCATATCTGGCATCTCCTATGATGTCAAAGGATGCTTTATCGCGAAGTATTTTATTAATTTCTTCAAAGTCTTCATCAGGAAAATTAATAGACTGGATATAGAAGTTCACTACTCTTATTCCATATCTGCTAAATTCCTCACTTATCTCTTCTTTGCAATATTCTGAAATATCATCCATGGATGCGGATATCTCCAGGGCTGAGATCTTATGATTAATGATCGCTTGTGCAATCATAGATTTTATTTTCATAACCAGGATGCCCTTAAAGTAATTAATCATCTTCGTGTAATTAACCATCTCCAAGGGATTCATGGTGCCAATCAGCTCTGTGATAAACACTCGATCATCATCAATTTTCATACCCATCTGTCCAAAGGCACGAACTCTCAGCTTTATATTATACTTGGGGTCAATTAATTGGATTGGGTCTAAGGTTCCCCAGTTCAGATCTAATTTTGTGGTTTTATTAATAAAATAAATCTCTGCTGTAAAAGGTGTTTTGCCTCCAAATGGCAGATTAATAATTCCTTTCAGCAATGGTATATTCGCTGTTTCCAGGGTATAAGTTCCTGCTGTAAAGTAATCCAGCACCTGTCCCCCTCTGACGAAAACGGCAACTTGTCCCTCACCTACAATGAGCTGTGAGCCCATTACAAATTCATCCCCTGGATAACGATATACCAGCCATTCACTCCCATTAAGCATTCCATCAAATTTAATTCTATCTATAATAGCCATATGAACCACTCCCTTAAACCTGATATTATCCAATCGATATCAATCTCGTTTTTGTCCTTTCGAAACTCTCTCATAATCCGTCGAAAAAACAGAAATCGGATGCATACCTATTTCATAAAGTATAGCATCATTTACAATAATATTCAATTTCTTCTTGTAATTCTCTCGATTTTACACAATTTTTCCAGTATAAATTATGCAAGTTCCATCAAATGACTTAAAAAAGCTTCTACATACACCTCATTTCCTTGGCGGGGATTGCAAACAGCATAAATCCGGCGGACACACTCCGGCTCTTTCATCCTCAGAAGCTTCGCATTCTCTCCCGTCAGCTTTCCCCAGGAAAACTCAGGCCAGAACGCCACCCCGAGCTTTGATTCAATTAAATTACGTATCGCCTCCTGATTATCACTTTCAAAAATGATCCGGGGTGCAAAGCCAGCCTTTCTACAATATTCATCGCAGATAAGGCGAAAAGGCTTCGCTTCTGAGAAGCTGATAAAGCCTTCCTTTGCCATCTGCTTTAAATCAATCACATCTCTGTCCGCGTAGTCACTATCCTTAGGCACTGCCAGTAATATCTGTTCTTCCAGTAAAAGCTGGCTGTTCTTTGGAATTCTCTCTGCCGAAGTACAAGTAATGCACAGATCATAATCCTTTTCTTCCGCATTCTGCATCAATCGGAAGATTACCTCCGGATACTTCTTCTTAAAGGAGATGATGGCTTGCGTTATAAAAAGAGAGGCGGCCAGCAGATTTAAATGAATCGTTTTGGCAGATATCTGTTCTGCCCCCTTAAGTCTTAAGGGTAGATCATCCAATGTCTCTATTAACGGGAGCAGCTCCTGCTGTAGCAACCGCCCAGCAGCGTTTAAGCGGATTCCCCTGTTTTTTCGCTCAAAAAGCGGCATCCCAAGCTCCTCCTCCAAATGCTTAATCGATTGTGATAATGCTGGCTGCGCAATATGCAACGCATGTGCCGCTTTTGTCATATGCTCATATTCAGCGGCTGTTAAAAAATACCTCAATTGCAGTAGTTCCAATGATTCCTCTCCTTTATTCGTTTCTTAATGCTTTCCCTTATCTCTGCTCGTGCTTGTCCAAGCCTACTTTCCTTCTGTAGTTTTGGATAAAGCTATAGGGCGCACTACCTTTCCACCTAGAATATGATAAGCTTGAGCTGCTCACAAGACCGCCTCCGGTTACATTTATTCATTCTTATCCGAAATACATAACTTACAACTTATGATTTTAATACATATTATATATTATCAATTATAAAAAAACAACGTTATAATATCTCTATTATAACGCTGGAAGGGATGTTATCCTGAATGGATCAATCGACTACAAGAACAACTGCCTTTGACTTTACCCAAACTCTATTCTTTTGTGTGCTGCTCTCCTTTGCCGGAGGTATCATGGATGTCTACACCTATATCGTTCATGGCAATGTTTTTGCTACAGGACAAACCGGCAACCTCGTTTTATCTGTCATTCATCTGGCGGATGGAGATATTTTAAAAGCCCTCTATCCCCTCATTCCTATATCAGCCTTCTGGATTGGGAATTATACCGCCTGGAAGGTTTATCACAATCACTTTAAGGAAAGACCGGTTCAGTGGAAACGAATGGTTCTGCTTATGGAAAGCATCATCCTGCTCCTGGTCGGATTATTTCCTACCAGATTCCCGGACGTACTTGCGAATCTCCTGGTGTCCTTCGCGGCCTCCCTGCAATTTTGTGCTTTCCGCACCTTTCATGGCAAGGAAAGCTTCGCCAGTGTCTTCTGCACCGGAAATATGCGCTCCTGTGCCGACCACTTTTATAAAGGCTTTGCCCTTGGTGACAGGCAAAGCCTTAAATTAGCGTTACAATACTCCTGCATCCTGCTAGCTTTTGCAGGCGGCGCGCTCGCTGGTGCACTTGCCTCAAAGCTTCTTCAGGAAAAAGCCATCTGGTCTGCCAGCGGTATCCTGTCGGCAGGGCTGGCTTTTACCTTCTTGTTCCAACGCCCATTTACCAGGCTCAGGCTGACTAAGTTGAGCCTTTAATTAGGCTTAGGCTTTCTGGGCTGTGACTTTATCTAGACTTAGGCTCTCTAAGCTGAGCCTTTAATTAGGCTTAGGCTTTCTAGGCTGTGACTTTATCTAGACTTAGGCTTTCTAAGCTGAGCCTTTATCTTGGCTTAGGCTTTCTAAATAGAGACTTTATCTAGAATTATACTTTCTAAGTATGACTTTAACCAGGCTTAGAATTAGCAGGGTGTGTCATAAACCTTTAATCCAAGCTCTCGGTCTTCCTCCACGACTAGAAATACAGCTCTTTCCTCCGGTGACTCATTCGGCGTATGGATTGCAAGTCTTAATTCCCCTTCTAAGGTTCGAAACAGCATTCCATGACCACCATTCTTCTCATAGAAGGGCTTTTCTGCCTGAAGCCAGGGTCCGGTAATTCGTCCGCTCCGGCTGCTCGCTGCTGCAATGGAGTATCCCGTCTTTGAAAAGCTTGACCAGAGCAGCTTTAGTTCTCCCTCCGGCGTTTTGAACAGAAATGGACCGTCGGTTACATAATTCTTGCCTTCTTTCTGAATCACTCCTCCTGTATCCGGTACACTCCAGGGTGCCTCGGAAGCGTGAAACAAGACGACCGGTTCCGTAACCATTGCCTTCAAATCCTTCGATAGCTGCGCACAACAGATTGCCCCATCTTTAATCTGCGTCCATTCATGGGAAAAAACTATCCAGGGCGTCTCCTCCTCATCAATATAAAGAGTACCATCTAAGCACTCCCAGTCAGGGGGCGTAACGGCCCTGTCTGTTATCGGGACATAGGGACCTTCTATGCGCTCTGACTTTAAGATCTGTACGCCACGGCACTTTTGCTCCGCATAAAAGCTGGCAAACATATAGTACTCATTGTGATAACGTTGTACCTCAGGAGCCCAGAAGTTCTTCTCTCCCCAGAAATCCTGTCCTGGTGTAAATGCATAGCCCAGGCAAGTCCATATCTTTAGATCTCTGCTTTGATATACCAAAAAGCCCTCGCCCTCTCCGAACCAGGGCTCTGTGTCGGTGGTTCCAAACATATAATAGGAGCTCGACTCCCTGTCCGTGATCACATAAGGATCGCGGATTCGAATATCCTTTAATTCCAAACTATTATTCATAGATAATTGTTGTGTTCCACATGGTTGTATCATATGCATTATTAGCTCCCTCATCCACCCGGAAGGATATGATATCCCCGGCTGAAACTGTTGTCGTAAAATTATGGTTAACTCCTATATTATCATTGTAAGCAATGTTTCTCCAATTAAGAGGCCAGATCATAGTACCATTTTTCCATATACTCACATTCACTCCGTCACCGCCGCCAATATCATATTTCTTAACGGTTCCTACGATATTGATTGATCCACTGCGAGGTGCCTTCCACTCCAGCATCGTCTGATTATGATCCGGATGCAGATAAAGATTATTTGCCATGACCCAGATGGCATCATAAGAATTACGCCCTCTCCAATGCCCGGATTGATCCGGATTCCAGCTCATATCAAAGGTTCCCGCTCCCGCAGTCCAGGTACGGTAATACCAGTTGTTTCCTCCCTGAGTTGCTGTGAATTCCTTTGCAGCCTCATGAACACTGGAACCAAAGGGTCCATCCGCCGTTGCGATTGTAACCCCACCGCTTACTAGCTTTAGATTATTCGCAAAGCTGTTCACTTTAAAATGACTGTCCTGGAAGGAGGAAACCGTCTGTCCATTGATAACAATATTCTCAAAGGTGATACCTGAAATGTTATGGGCACTATCCTTGCCATGTAACCGAATCTCATTACTGCCGTTAGAGTAAGAGGTTATATTTTTAAACGTAATATTGCTCATATTCCCTGTCCAGCTCCAGTTACCCTGCAAGGAGCCAAACCAGAAATCATCACTCATATCGACGCCAATCAACCGCTTTCCCTGCTCCACACGGATGTCTTCAAAGGTAATATTTCTCATAGGGGTCGCATTCAAGGCACAAATATTGATTGCTCCACGCTCTTTAAAGAGGTCCGGATAATTAATATCATCGTAATTATACAGAACATCGATATTTTTAAAGGTGATACCGTCATAATAGGCGGCAACGGTTTCTGCCCCCACCCCTAAGGCATTATTGGCATCACTCCAAACCTGTAGATTTTGGATCGTTATGTTATAATTCGGAAGGGCATTCGCTGGATTTTCTGAAGCGGAATAGCCGTTGTTACCGGTTCCCTTAATGGCAATACTGTCATCGCAGGAGCGCAAAAACATTCCATCAAACAGTACATCATGGCTGTTGGCAATATCAAAGCCGTCAGAGCTGGCATAGCGGGGATTGATTACCTTCGTGTTCTGCACTGTAATATTACCGCATTTCCACATAAATGCACTCCAGGACCCTGCATCCCTGGATATGATAATATCCTTCACAGTGACATAATTGCTATTCTTAATTGCTAGGGCTACGCTGTCATAGCCATCATTCGAGGTAAAGTCATTTAACAGAATTCCTTTGCCGCAAATCGTCACATTGGAAGCACCGGATACCACCACGCGCCCCCTTACCACTGCTCCGCCTGCCAGATACATGGTCTTGCCGGAGGGAATGATGAGCGGAGTCTGATTGGAATAATCATAGTACCCCGGTGCAAAATAGATGACATTGCTATTATTGATATCGGGAATATTCGTTTCAGGAGCTTGTGCGAATAAGTGAAGCACTCTGCCCTGGAAATTTTCATCCAGCAAGATTGTTACATCCTGGGGTTTGCTCAGTGTAAAGGTAATGGAATTACCGGAGGTTTGACAAGCGATCCCAGAAGAGCGGGGCAGAATTCTCGCCGAGCCAAAGGAGAAATTCGCCTTCACAGTAACCGTCACCGAACCGGTAAAATCAAAGGCGGCAAAGGATATTCCTTTTCCCCAGGCATTATTGCCGCTATCATAAACATCCACATTACTACCATTTACATTGACTTCGAAATCAGAAGACACATAACCTGTGGGCAACCCCGCCGGCATATCATAAGCTGTGACTGCTGCCACCCTCTCCTCAGCATGCACATATGCTCCCGGCAGAAGAATTACCCCCATAAGCAGCATCAATAACAGTATCAGTTTTTGCTTTCCTTTCATACATCCTCCATTTCTGCGCGTTTTCAGCGCCCCGTAATTTTTTACTTAGGCTGCCCATTCAGCCCATAACTTCAGCATGTGCAGTTTCTTTCCATTTCTGTCCCTTGCTGTCGGCAAGCACTGACATATTTTCAAGAACCATAATTCAGAGATGAATTTTAACCTTCCAGCTCTGGTCAGCAGCATTACTGCCAGCGCTGCTAAGTTGCTTTTATCATTCTATATATAACTTTTTCACCATCGGCTTGCACTGACAAATCATTTGAACTGCCCTTTGCTTTTTTTGATTTACAACATTGATGAAAGCGCTACATATTCATTCTTTACTATGTATTGATCCAGTTTAACCTCCTCCCCCGTTTCATAGGACTTGATACCGGTAAAATGTAACCCCCGTATCTGATGCCCGCTATCATAACCCTCCAGATAGATCATAGCGTTCTCCGGAATATGGATATCCTCAAAGGTGATATCCTCAATATGCCCCGCATCCATATCCGTTGACCACATATCCTTCATAATCATACAGTTAATCACATAATTATTCTCCTGTCGAATGTTAATCCTTCGAAATGTGACCTTGTGAATTGTAGCACTGTCCGATATTACGATGCAAAGAGCCCCAACCTCTCTGGTCCAATCCGCCGCACTGGATAATACCTGACAGTCCTCAAATAATACATCCCTTATCTCATAACGGGTCTCCCCTGCGATTCCAAAGGCACGCACCTTATCATTCCAGGCAATACAGCCACTTACCCGAATGTCCGAGCTGCCAAAGCGTTTGTTTAACCCCATACTTTTCACACAGACCGCATCATCTCCGGTACGAATAAAGCAGTTCTTCACAGATACGCCCGCACAATCCACCAGATTAATGCCGTCACTATTCTCCCGGTATCCCAGAATTTTAACATTCTCCACCGTAATCTCCGTACAGCCAAAGAATGGCATTGTCCAGTGGGCTGCTCCGATTAATGCGATCCCGGATACGGTTATATGACTGCAATCTGAGAAAACCATACTCCGGCGGTCGTGCCAATCAAGTTCTGAGGTATCGATCATCCCTTTGCCGCATATTTTAATGTTCTTTTTCTCCCTGGCGAAGATAAAATCATAATAATTCTTCTTACCTGCCCAATCCGACTCAATTAGATAAGGCGCTCCTTCCTGGGGCGGCTTCGCCTTTACTATGGCTCCCGGAGCCAGATACAGGATTTGATCCTCTTGGAGCTCAAGGTAGTCAATCCGGTGAATTCCAGGCGCAAACCAAAGCACATTGGAAGCCTCAGGGTTTGGCACCTCTTCCTGGGGGGCTACAAAGAGTGCCAGCGGGCTTCGCGAGCTATGATTTGCTTCAATTACAATATTACTGGCCTTCTCAATTATAAAACAGATTCGATTATCCCTTTTCTCGAACCCAATACCAAGCTCTCTTGGCAGCACTTTGGCTTCTCTGAGGGGACCCGCGTATTCCACTTCTATGCAAAGCGGCACAGATTCCAGATCGATCACTGCAAAGCTTTGAGGTCCCATATGTGTAACAGGTGTACTATAGGTTATGATTTCCCTTCCATTCACAAAGGTCTTCCATTCGGAGGATAATACAAGTCCCTCCGCTTGCGCATTTTTTGGTTCTACACCCTGCCGCAGGAATAGATTCTTATCCTTGGCAGGGCGGATAAATTCATTTGGATTTTCTGGATAGATCAGCATATTCTTACCCCTTTACTGCTCCGGAGGTCATACCGGACATAATATGTCGTTGTGCGCTGAAGTAGACGATAATAACCGGTAAGGAAACAGCGACTACATCAGCAAATACCAAGTTCCAATCAGAACTATGCGTACTAAAGAAATTATAAATAGTGAGTGTGAGTGTATAATTCTGGGGACTGTTGAGGAAATAGATGGTGGTCCCGAAGTCATTCCATATATTCATAAAATTTAAGATAAACAATGTGATCGTCATTGGCTTTAACAGCGGAAAGATCACTCGAAATAACAATTGCAGGGAGTTACATCCATCCATGATTGCCGCTTCATCGATACTAACCGGAATACTCTTTAAAAAGCCCATATACAGGAAGACACCCAGAGGAATATTCGCTGCAGTCAGTACGACGGCGGCTCCCAGAAAAGATCTCACGTTTAAAAAATTACAGATCATATAGGTTGGTATAATCTGTCCCGGAAGGATCAGTCCGATAATGAAAAAGGTTTTCAGACGATCCATTGCCCTGGTTCCCCGGCGTTGCAGCACAAAGGAGGCCAGCGCTGTCATTAATATAATAAACGTTACGGAAAGCATAGTAACCAAAAGGCTGTTTCCAAAGGCTTTCACCAGTCCGGTCTGTAACACCTGTGCATAATTATCTGCTATGTTCCAGTCTGTAGGCAGTGAGATTGCCATCTCTGCCGCTTCCTTTTTTGTCTTAAAGGAGTTTAGTAAAATTGCCACAAAGGGAAGTATCACCAGCAGACTCAGCAGCAGTGAGATTAGCGTACGAACATACGAGGTTAATTTTTTCATTACATTTCCACCTCCTTGTTCGTAAAAAACTGATAGGTTGGTAAGACAATCACCAGGACACAGATGCATAAAATGATGCTGGCCGCACAGCCTTCTCCGTATCTACCGCTGCCAAAGGAAGAATAGATTAGAGTACCAAATACTGCCGTAGCAGAACCTGGCCCGCCTTTGGTCAAGGACTGTATAATATCAAATACCTTTAACCCTCCAACCATATTCACAATCAGAGCATTGGTAAAGGCCGGCATCATAAGTGGAAAGGTAATACGGAAAAATTTCTGAAAGCCCGTTGCCCCGTCAAGATCAGCTGCTTCATAGTAAGTATCATCAATTGCCTGTAGCCCGGCTAACAGAATTACCATGGTAAAGCCGGACCACTTCCATATCTCTACAAAAGCGCAGGAGAAAATGGCAATCGCCGGATCTGTCAGCCAATTCTGTGCCAACCCGCCCATTCCAAGAAGCCTAAGGGTTTTATTAATCAAACCCTCCGACGGATGCATCATGGCTCTGAACACAAGTCCAACCGCCACATTATTCAGTACTGCCGGAAGAAAGAATACGGTTCTTATGTACCTTGCACCATGGAACTTTTTATTTACAAAGACCGCCAGCGCCAGTCCGAAACCGACCTTTCCAATGGTGGTTACAAGGGCAAAGATTAAGGTATTTCGAATTGCTATGTTAAGATAACGGTCGGTTAATACATTCATATAATTTGTCAACCCCGCAAAGGTGATGGAGGATAACCGGAAGGTTCTCACATTAAAAAAGGAGAGTAATAACCCGGTAATTGACGGAAGAATAAAGAAAAGGATATATATGAAAAGAGCCGGCAGTAGAAAATATAATACATAGGTTTTCTGATAAACCGCTCTATTTGTTTTCGTTCTTTCTTTCCTTGGAGCGTTTAATTGCTTGGTTTTTTGTTTTAGCATATCATTACCTCAGCTTAATAAATTGAATTGTGAATAGTCGCTTGTGAAAGCTATGAAACTACTGTAATTTAAGTTTTCAATTGCCGAATTTGGCTAAAAAGGGCGTGTTTGAATAACGGGGTGATTATCATCACCCCATCATCCTTTTTCACTCTCAATATGATTGTATCGTTACTCCGGCTTTTCCTTGCAGGTCATTAATTCCAGTTAGAATCCCCGGCTGCCTTCGCATTTTTTGCGGTATCACTATCCAACAGCTCAATTACTTCCTCCAGGGACATACCTCCGGCTAAGTAGTCCTGTACATGGATATGATAATCTCCATAGCCATATAAGTTACCATTTTGCCATACTTCCATGCTCTCTCCCTTGCTCATTGCCTCATATAAGGTCTGATATGCATCGGAAAGATCACATTTTACTTCCTTGTTCAGATAGATTCCAGGCTGAGCAGATGCATAGATCTGCTGTGCTTCCTTAGAGGCAAGGAAGTTCAGTGCCTTCTGACCTGCCTCTGTATTGCTGCAAGCCTCCGTCATGCCAAGGGCACCCGGCATAGAGGAGCAGGTGTAATTTGTTCCATCGAATAAAGGTAATACAAAGGATCCAATCTGATCCGCTGCTTCCGGGTATTTGCTGGCAATTTCATCATAAATCCAGGTTCCGTTCACATGCATACCCGCAGTTCCTTCCGCGAGAGCTGTCTGTGCCATATCATAGGTATCAGAAAGATAAGTTTCATTCACATAACCAAGGTCTACCAGTTCTTTTGATTTCTCAATTGCTCCGGCAAAGTTCTTGGCATCGGAATAGTGTCTTTTATTTGTATTCATTTCTTTCCAGAAATCACGATAGCTTAATCCGCTATCCACAACATCCTGATTAAAGCCAAAATGAGTAAAGCACTGCAAGGTCCAAGTATCTGCACCTGCATAGTATATTGGAGTTACACCGGAAGCCTTGATTTTATCACACGCGTCAAGGAATTCCTTCCAGTTCGCAGGCGTTTTATCGATTCCCGCATTTGCAAAAACAGTTTTGTTGTAGAATACACCTACAAGACTGGTGCTGTCGATCGGAATGCCATAGAGCTTGCCATCCCAGATAAAGCCGCCCTGCTCCAGCATACTCTGATCATACTGCGACATATCGACATTTTCTAAAACCTGCATTTGATCAAGTACTCCTGCCACATTGTTCAGCCATTTTGCGCCGTAAGACTGTAAGAGATCCGGAAGATCACCCGTTGCAAATTTGGCCTTTAAAAGTTCCTCTCCTTCACCACCCCCTGCAATGGTTTGGATATCCAGACGAAAGCCCAGTGTCTCTGCATTCTGATTAATATAATCATCCAGAGCCTTCCAGCCGGATTTATACCAGTCTGTGAAGGTTAACATGGTGAGTGTTGGAATTTCCTTGGTGGCTTCTCCGCTGCTTTGGCTGGAGTCCTCTGTACTTGCTTCCCCCTCCTGTTTCACCGTATCGCTGCTTGCCTGCTCCTTCGCAGCGCATGCTGTCATACTAAGAGTCATCAGCATAACAAGGAATAATGCAATCATTTTTTTCATTTACTTTCCTCCTGTTTGTTTATTGTAAGGATATTATACAAATGATTTGCGGTTCAAAAATTGTAATTTTTCAATCTAAAATTGAACTATTTTATTCTTTTCGCTTTCGAAACTCCTTTGGCGTCATGCCCTCCGCCTTTTTAAACACCTTGGAAAAATAAGCATCGTCATTGAAGCCGCATAAACGGGCAACTATTTTATTGCTGAAGTTATTCTGCTTTAGCAGCAGCTTGGCTTTTTCCAAGCGGTACTGATTCAAATATTCCATAAAACCAATCTCCAGATTTTCCTTGAATAGCTTACTAAGGTAGACGGGACTGATTCCTATCTGCTCCGCCAGCATCGTCTGGGAAATATTCTCAGCGTAATGCCTGTGAATGAAGCTGATGGCCTCCGATACATAATCAGAGGTTGGAAGCTGGGGCTTTAAGCCTCCCATCTGAAGCGCCCTTTCGTAAAGCATAAGAAACCATTCCCTCGCATCCGTGATGGAGGTGAATTCGTTAAACTTCTCCTGGGGTGTTTTTTTATCCCCATAGACCTGATTAATATCAATGCACCTCTCTTTGCAGCTTCGATTTAATACTCCCAGAAGATCGATAAATACAATTTGAGACTCCGTCAGGGACGGGCTCCATCTGCACAGCTCCTCAAATACCTCCTGTACAATCTTCATTGCTGCCTCTCGGTTATTGGATCGGATATATGCAAGAAGGCTTCTTTCCTTTTCCGAGTCAAAAATAGCCAGGACATCAAAGGGCTTCTCTGCTGCCACCTCCTGCTTTTCCAGGTCTTTGTAATACCGATTCCGGTATTTTTCCTCGGCGATAAGATAGGATTTTTTAATATCCGCGATATTTCCTACCACACTGCCTTGATAAAAGCTCGATTTGATATTCAGGTACTTCTGTGTACATACGGATATTCTGCTCAATACCTCAAAGCATCGTTCCTGCCTTATTTTTTCACTATAAATCGACGCATAGGAGAGCAGTATCATATACTTATCCTCTGTTACGTGGCAGCATATACCGCTGTGGGTATCCTGAAGTATCTCATCCACAATATTGATAATTGAATTCTCCAGTAGATAAGCCTCCTGCTCCCGCTGTTGCTCATGCCGTACTGTCATGATTACAGCTGCCAGATTCTGCTCTGAGATGGGGAGCCCCAGAACTGTAATACGGGATTTAATTTCTTCCGGCTGCTGATAAAAGCCGGCGATCAGGCTCAGTATAAAATCCCGCTTTAAGGCCGCCAGACTATACCCCTTCGTAAGCTCCTTTGTGAGCCTGGAGCCCGAATTCTCATTGATCAGGTCAATCGCTCTGCTTATGGTAGCACTTAATAATTCCGCGGATAGCTTATGCTTTAGGATATAATCTACCGCACCGTTTCTCAGGGCTTCCCTTACATATTCATAGTCATCGTAATTGCTCAGCATAATGAATTTAACGGAGGGTCGGAACTGATTTGCATAACGCTGCAATTCAATTCCGTTGGTCTTTGGCATTTGAATATCGGATATGATGATGTCTGGCAATATAGTATCCAGGAGACGTACTGCCTCCGCTCCGTCTGCGGCCTCTGCAACCACCTCAAACGACTCTCGTTCTCCCCTGCCCGTCAATTCCTTTACCATCAACTTGATATTGGACCGGATAAGAAAATCATCATCGGCTATCATAATTTTAATCATAGGTATCCTCACTTCCTGCTTTGATGATTGGTAATGTAAGCTCCACCAGGGTAAATAACCCCGGTTCATTAAAAATCAGCAGTTCACTTTCCTCTCCAAATAGCAGCTTCAATCTGGAAGAGATATTAACCAGCCCGATGTGTCCCGACTCTGCTCCAATATAATGGTTATCCTTTAGCAGCTCTTGATTGAAGCTTTTCCCGTTATCCTTTATGGCAATCTTGATATGGTTTTCCTCCTCATAGACATTGATTTGAAGAACTCCCATATAATCCAGCGGGGCAATGCCGTGCTGCAATGCATTTTCAACGATGGGCTGCAGCATAAGCTTTGGAATCAGATATTCCTTTACCTGCTCTTCTATCGAGAAACGGTAGGTTATTTTACCGGCATACCGGTATTCCTGGATTTGAAGATAATTCATCAGATATTCCATCTCCTCCGATAGACTGATCAACTTTCGGGTGTCCAGGTTCAAGTGAAGGATATTGGATAATGCATTACAGACTGTTTGTATATTGGTTACCCCCTGCATGGAAGCCAGAATTTTTATTGTATTTAAGGTGTTATACAGAAAATGAGGATTGATCTGTGTTTGCAGCATCTTTATTTCGGATTTGCGCTTCTCCTTTTCTGTTATCTTAATATTATGGATTAAACCCTTCATCCTCTTAAGCATTGCCTGAATCTGCTGATATAGAATACCGATTTCATCCTTTGCTCCAATGGCTATACTCAGCTCCATGTTCTCGCTGTCGATGGCGGCGACTGCCAGTGTCAGACGTCTTAGATCCTTCGTAATCAGATTTGTCGTGATCAGCACCAGCGCAACGAATATGGCAGCGTAGACACCAACAAGCCCCAGCATCTTATTTCTTACCAGGACAAAACCGGATATAATATCACCTTTTAGTACAGTTCCTACGATCGTCCAGGGCGTATAAGCAGATGCTTTATAAACTGCCAGGTATTGCTGATGCCCCACTTCAAAAAACCTATGATCTTCTGTGTTGCTGCGTTTGATCATTGTCTGATCAATGGGAAATGCGGCTCCATTCTCCGGTTCATAGATCACTTCTCCGGTCTTGGTATCAGCCACATAGATCGTATACCCATTCATACTTTTAATATTGAACATATTATCCAGTAAAGAACTCTTAATATCGGCAACAACAACTCCTATAGTCTTTCCCTGGTACTGCACCGGCCTTATGATAGAAAAGACACGGCTGCTTTTTGGCATGCTTCTGGCATCTGTACTATAATGAGGAGGAACAAACATAAGCTCAAATTCCTCGCTGCTCAGGTTGTCATACCAGTCCTGCTCCTTTATTTCCGAAGCTGGCATCGATATTCCAAAGGATACACTCCTGCCGTTAAAGCCATAGATCGCCATGCCCTGCAAATATGATTTGTAGCTGCACATACTGATCAGATAGTCCTGAACCTCTCTGCGGCATTGTACTAATTTTGCCGCATCCGTGTCCTCCATAACCAAGTAATCGATTACGCTGCCGTTCATATTGGTGGTTACCTTATTTGAGATTAACGCGGTTACATAGTCAATATCCTTAATGGTCAGCTCGAAATTATGATTCAATACCTCCATCATGGAGCTGATATTGCTCACCGCCGTCTCAGTGGCTTCCTCTGTAAAATTCCTATAATAGCTGTAGGTGCTGACAATGCAGAAGGCAAGAAATAAAACAAGTGTTGCAAGCAATGTCTTTGCCAGGAAATGTCTCGAAATCCATCGAATCATAACAGCTTCCCCCTCATTCCTATGTAATTTAGAATAGGCAATTGTGAAACTATACTGCTGATGAAATTTTCATACAATTGATGTAAATTCCTTCGCTCCACGCTGATTCTGCGCAAGTTTCGCTCAGGAACCCACATCAATTGTATGAAAAATTGCCACGGTTTTTGAGTTTCGCAATTACCTTATGTAATTAAGATTTTTTGTCGAAAATTCTCCACTTCTATCATAACCACGATTTTGACCTTTGTACATGTAATCTTTTAAACAAAAAGTATAAATCATTCCATTCCTGTGGCGGGCTCTATGGTATATAATGGAGGAAGAAGATATCATAAAAGTCAGCTAAAAAACATAGGCAATTGCAAAACAAAAAATACAACTTGAAAGGAGCATGTTTTATTATGACTGAATGGCTGGACAAATTATGGGGTGGCACCACGGTATATGAGGAACCGATCTGCTTTTCCCAGGCTGCTTCCTCTGAATATACAGGCGGCAGCCTTCTATTTAACCCAACCCGAATCCTGAGGGTAACTTCCCCTGATGGTACAAAGGAGTATGAGCCTGTAAAAGATTATGAATGGAGGGGCAACCAGTTGATTCGAACCGCTGACAGCTCTATCCCCTTTCTATCCAGAAGCATTTACTGTCTGCCCTATATTGGTGAATTTGATACCAGCTGGCTGCGCTTTACTGATCAAGGTATATATTGCAGAATCTTCCCCGAGATAATTGATTATCAGGTACTGGTAACCTATGAGCATAATGATTCCTGGAGTGGAAGTATACCCGAAAATCAAATGTCTTTCCTACCTCTCACCTTAAAGAAGCTGACCGAAAACGAACCCTTGCGGCTGGTTTTTTATGGGGATAGTATTACTGCGGGCTGGGAAGCCAGCGGGTATGATGAGACTGTCATTGACATGGGTACTCTGAAGGAAATGCACATAAAATATCATAAAGCCCCCTATATGCCTACCTGGGCTGAATTAGTAACCGCCGCCTTAAAGACTCATTACCACCATAATGAGATTATTAAAATAAATCGCGCCGCCGGTGGCTCCACCTCTGCCTGGGGAAGAGAGCATGCCCGTGAGCTTGTTAATTCCAAGCAGCCGGATTTCGTAATCTTAGCCTTTGGGATGAATAATATGCAACAGGAGCCGGAAGAGTTTAAAGAAGACATACTAGCTATCATTGCAACAATTCGCCTGGCAAATCCGAACTGCGAATTTTTATTGGTATCCCCCATGGTTCCTAATCCGGAAATTCATGGCTTTAGGAAGAATAAGCTGCCAGACCAGGAGCAAGCCCTTTACCAGATACAGGCCTCTCATACTGGAATCGCTGTTGCTCCAATCCATAGCATATTTCTGGAGCTGCTTCAGAGAGGAAAGCATTACTTAGAATTGTCTGGCAACTGTATCAACCACCCCAACGATTTTTCCATTCGTATCTATGCCCAGGCTATTTTAAGCTGCCTTGGCATTTAATAGCGCATCAGAAAAAGCTCCGAAACAGAAGAAATCAACTTCAACTGCTCCGGAGCTTTCTTGCTCCTATACTAATCTTTTATTATTCCCCAATAGCATCTCAACCATCATTTCGAAGGAATATCATGACGTTCCTTCACGAGCTTAGGGCTCTAGTCTAACCCGTAAGAACACCGCTTCCATTCCATTTATACTCCCGCTTTTCTCATCTCGATTAACAGGAAGTGAGAAGTCGTCTTGGCCTTAATTGAAAGCTCTTCCTCCACAATCTCCAGGGCATCTCTGGCTTCCAGCTCCAGATCATTGATAGCGGAAGCTCCTTCAATCTGAACCAGATACGCCTGACGGTTCTCTGCTACGGGGAAATGGATTGTCTTCCCCTCCTCTAACTGAAGTACATGAATATTTGCGTCCTGGTGAATCTTCACCGGAGCTTCTCCACTCACCGGCGATACAATGTGAAACCACCGGTTAAGTCTTAAATCCCAATCGAATTTGAATTCCCCGTATTGCGGTGTATGCCCCAGCTGATCCGGGTAAATCCATATCTGCAGGATTCTCGTGGTTGCCTTTCCAAGGTTATGTTCACTATGAAACACTCCCGTTCCCGCACTCATATACTGAACCTGACCCCGGCTCAGGGTACTCTCATTCTTCATGCTGTCGGCATGCGTCAGCTCCCCCTCCACTACATAGGACACAATCTCCATATCCTTATGGGGATGGGTATCAAATCCGGTACCCGGTGCGATTAAGTCATCATTGATCACCCGCAGTGCACCAAAATTAATATTTAAGGGATTAAAATATTCTGCAAAAGAGAAATGAAAAATGCTTTGCAGCCATCCCAAATCACTTTTGCCCATGTTTCTATGATCCAGCTTCTTTATCATAAGATAGCTCCTTTCCGACAATAATCAAATTTATAGGTAATTGCGTAACTCATTAGCTTAAGATATTGTACGCGCAGCAGATACTGTTCACATTGTCTCAACCATACCACTTCCACTTCATTAGAAGTACTTTACAAACTCGCTCGTTGCTTTTCTTGCACCTCTAAGCTTGATACTATCGGGATCGCTCTTACCAATGGTAATCATGATAGCCGGTACCTCGCTCTCAGGCATATGCAGCAGCTCCTTTATCTTATCCTTGTCAAAATAAATCATCGGACAGGTATCCCAGCCCTTCTCTTTCGCCAACAGCATAAACAGCATTGCAGACAGAGAGGCGTTTCTTATGGCCTCATCATGCTGAAAACCTTCTCCCCATCCTTCATATAGACCGTATATGATGTTTATCATAGATTGAAATTCCTTCTCATCCAGGATTCCAAGCAGCTTACTGCCTTCATAGATGCTTGCGGCATGCTGATATGCTGCTTTATCTCCGGTTACAACAATGACTGCGGAGGCTGATCTAATCTTATACTGCTTGAAGGCCGCCTCATAAACCGCTTCTTTTAGCTCCCGATTTTTTACAACATAATAATTCGCATGCTGTAAATTAAACGCGGAGGGTGCGGAGGTTAATTCCTCAAAAATCTGATCCAGCTCTTTCTTTGGAATGTCAATGCCTTCAATAAATTTATTTGCAGATCTGCGTTCCCTTACTACCTTTAATAATTCGCTCATTGGTATCTCTCCTCACTGTTCTATTTCTCTTACGTATCTTTGACTGCTAAACAAAATCTTTTGCACCTGAAAATACTTTAATTTTTATCATCCACTTACTTTATGTAAGTATATTACTATATTATTGTTGCTTTTGTCAAGTAAGTGATATAATATAAATTCAGAGGTGATTGTTATGCATGATTTATCCCTATGTCCAAAATATGAAAAAGCCTTTGAGATCTTGGGAAAACGTTGGACTGGCCTGATTATAAAGGTTTTAATGGAGGGTCCTAAGAGATTTTCAGATGTAGCCTCCCAGATCCCCAACATGAGTGATCGTATGCTGGGAGAGCGTTTTAAGGAACTGGAAGCCCTTGGTATTGTTCAGCGAATGGTATATCCTGATATACCGGTACGAATTGAGTATCAGCTTACGAAAAAAGGGAAAGCACTGGATTGTGCCCTCAATGAAATTCAAAATTGGGCCAATGAGTGGATGTGAATAAAGGGCTAACCCTAAAAAGTGCACCTCCAAATGTTAGTTAATTTACTATCTAACATTTGTGGTGCACCTATCATTGTGTCTTTTCATTTTTACTTAAGTCATTATTTTGTACAGTTCAAAATTGCCTGTTCATTCTCTTTTTTGCATTAACGGAATCTCTTCTTCGATGCATATAGCTGCTTACTTAAATCCGCTCGTGAATTAAAATTTACCATAATTGACAATCCTAATATTTCATAGTACAATTTTCCTGTTCCCCAGATAAAATAAATACTTAAATATAGATAATAACCAGCAATTCGCGCCCCGCAAGTTACTGATTGCGGGTTTATTATCTTGCTTGGAGGTTTTCCAGAATGAAAATATTAGTCGTTGATGATTCCGTGTTTTCCCAGAAGATAACCTGTAACTTAATGAAGGGTTTGCTTAAGGACGCAGAATTTGTTGTTGCCGGTGACGGTGAAGAAGGCCTCGAGAAATATATGGCGATTCAGCCTGATTATTTATTTGTAGATTTATTAATGCCGAAGCTTGATGGTAAGGAATTAATTCGTTTGGTAAAAGAGCATAATAACTCTGCCAAAATTATTGTTATTACTGCTGATGTTCAAAAGAATGTAAAAGAAGAAATGGAGAAATCCGATATTCTTGCCTTTATAAACAAGCCTCTGAATGAAGAGAAGGCTAAGATGATAAGTGCTTTGATAAACGGAGAAGCTTTATGAGTGAAGAAGCATTACGTAATGACATATTAAAGGAAATATTTAATATAAGTGTAGGAAAGGCTGCCGGTCTGTTATCCGAAATAATTGACCGCACCATTTTACTAACCGTTCCACAGGTTGATGTTCTTGATATAAATCAGGAGATACCACTGGATAACTATCTTCCTAAAGTAACCGATGGTGCATTGATGGTTTCTTCTATATCTTTTCACGATATCTTAAAAGGAAAAGCTAATCTTATCTTCCCGGCGCATAAAATGAGAACCTTCATTAACCTATGCATGAATGAGAATGGTGAGCAGGAGGATACTTATTTCACCGACATTGATTATGATATCATTAAGGAAATCGGTAACATTATACTCAATTCTATCGTTGGAGAGGTCGGTAATTTCCTGGATATCCGCCTGGACTATTCCCTGCCGGAAGTTAAGGTATTTACTCAGCTCAACCTGCGCAAGAATCTGGAAAGCAAAGAATATCCTCATATCCTAATACTGTTTATAACCTTTGTAATCGATGAAACAGAAATTGAAGGTGTTATTCTTGTAAATCTAACCTTGAACTCTTTGAATGAATTAATGAAAAATTTAGACAGGATCGAGAAGAAGCTTTATGAATAAAATTCCTTATAATTTATTAAATGAAATAAGCGAGGGTCTCATCGTTCTGAATGAGAAGCTGGAAATCTGCTTCTGGAACTATTACATGGGGATTTTGACCGGAATTTTGGAAGAAGAGGTTGTAGGACAGGAGATCTTTCAAGTTCTGCCCAGCTTAAATATTCCTTATTTTCATCGAACCATCCAGGACGTGATTGAAAAGGGTCATAAAATGTTCTTCTCCGCCGCCATGCATAAGGAGCTGGTTCATATCAACAAGAATTATAACCTGAACCTAAAGGCCAGCGGGTTTATGAATGACGACAGCCACTATTTATTATTAGAATTTATTGATGTTACAAATCAATTTATTCAGATTAACCGCCTAAAGGAATATGTGAGTGAGTTACGGCAGGTCAATAAAGAACTAATTGAAAAGGAAAAGACCATACGTGATCTTGCCTATTACGACCAACTGACCGGACTTGCGAATCGAACCCTCTTTTATGATCTGGCCGATAAATGCTTGGACATTGCTCAAAGAAATGATATCGTTTTATGTCTTATGTTTTTAGATATTGATAAATTCAAGAACATCAATGATAACTTTGGACATAAGGTAGGCGATAAGGTAATTCAAAAGGTAGCAGAGCTGCTGTCGGAGGTTACCGGCGAGGATGAGATTGTTGCCCGTTATGGCGGTGACGAATTCCTGATTCTAATGCCTAATCTAACGAACCACGGACACGAGGAGCTAATCGCAAGAATATTTAACAGCAAGAACAAGAGCATTATCCATGATGGTCAGAAAATTAACATTTCCTTCAGTATAGGCGTTAGTTTTTACCCCCATGATGGTACTGCCATTGATAAATTAATTACCGTAGCCGATCATGCCATGTATGTGGCAAAGGCGAAGGAGGGCGCGGATAACTGTTATTGTAACTCCTTCGGATTATGTTCCATCTGTCAGTAGGACTATAGCAATTTCCCCTCATAACTATTTTTTCATATCTATTTAACATATTACTAACAAAGTCTTAAGCCGACGTTTTCCTTTAATCCAAATGAAAACTGTCGGCTTTTTTATATAGATAATACCGCCTCCTCTTATTTTTCTTGTTACTTTTTTGTGTTACTGATAATCATATTCTTTCCATTAGAATAATAAAATGTACTAACTATACATATCTTTGGAGGGGATTATGAAAAAGCTTCTTATAAAAACGATTCTTGTAAGTATTGTTGTTCTTCTGCTTCCTTTTTTACTTACGCTGGCATTTTCCAAACAAGCATCTACCACCACCGGTTCCTTTAAAGCAGAGGATTTTCATATATATTATGATGCAAACGGAACAAAGACCGATCTTTCTTTCGATGAATATCTGCTGGGTGTAATCGCAGCAAATATGCCGGCCGGCTATCAGATGGAGGCTTTAAAAGCCCAGGCTGTCATTGCAAGAACCTATGCTTTGTATAATATATCTGTACTGTCGAAAGAGAATGCAGGAAAATCCAGCTTTTCCACCTCAGAGCTTGGTCTTTCCTATATTGGCTTGGATGCCCTCAAGGATCTATGGGATTCCGATAACTATACCTACTACTTCTCCAAGCTGGAGAACGCGGTCTATGCCACGGACGATGAAGTGCTGGTCTATGACAATGCACTCATACTTCCGGTGTTTTTTGATACCGGTTCTGGGTTTACAAGAAATGCATCCGAAGCCTGGGGAGTAGATATTCCCTATTTAACAAGCGTCGCCAGCAAACAGGATGTTACCTCTACAAACTATCTGTCCATTAAAGAATATGCCACAACGGATCTCATCGAGCTTTTGGGAAAACATTATACGGATCTAGCTTTAACTACGGATAATTTTTTTGATGAAGTAAGTATTACCACCAGGGATAGTGCCGGTTATGTATTAAAAATAAACCTTGGCAGCCTCACCGTTTCGGGGGAAGAATTTGCCAAGGTTCTTGGATTGTCCTCGAATCATTTTTATATTGAAAAGTATGGAGATCATGTACGTATTGTTTGCAACGGCGACGGTCATGGTGTAGGTTTAAGCCAATATGGGGCAAATGCCCTGGCAGAGGACGGTTCCTCCTATGAGGATATCCTGTCCTACTATTATTCCGGCGTCAGCTTCGCCCGCATATCATCATAACTTTTTATATCGTCATGATTTTAATATCTTCCTAATTATGATATCTCGCTAATTACAAAATCACATCGCTTAGATATTTCATTTACTAGGCATTCATAGCAGTGTCTCGCTAATAGTTGTAATTGCTCATTCCTGAATTAACTTGCTATAATCAATTATAGCCTTTCCAGTAATCCATTCATTAATTTTACTGTATTCTTAATTGCAATGTGCTCAAACTCGGCGTAAGCCATTTCCGCGCTATGGTCTGCCTTATCAGAAATTGCACGTATGATCAGGAAGGGTAAGTGGTTTAGGTGTGCTGCCTGAGCAATTGCCGCTCCTTCCATTTCTGTACAGAAGCCCTGAAAGGTCTCTACCAGCCACTCCTTCTTTCCACTATCGGAGATAAACTGATCTCCGCTTACGATTCTTCCTGTATGAACTCCGACCTGGGGAATCACTGTTTCACATACTTCCTTTGCAAGCTCAATCAGCTTTTGGTCTGCTTGAAATACAGAGCATTCCATTCTTGGAATCACTCCAACTTCATAGCCAAAGCCTGTTGCATCCATATCATGCTGTACTGTATCTGTTGAAAGAACGATGTCCGCTATATCTATTTCATTTCTTAAAGAGCCTGCAACACCGGTATTAATTACTGCTTCCACATGATATAGATCAGCCAATATCTGAGTGCAGATGGCTGCATTTACCTTACCGATCCCGCTGCGAACAATCACTACTTCTTTTCCCTGTAATTTACCCTCATAAAAATCCATAGAGGCAACTGTGTGAATCTTCACCTCCTGCATTTGTCCCTTTATGATCTGAACCTCTTCATCCATTGCTCCGATGATACCGATCTTATTCATATTTAGCACCTGTGCCTTTCCTTTTTTAGATAATCTAGACCCTATTTTACCGTACCTTCTTGGAAAATACAAATAGATTGTGCCATTTCATAAGGTTCTCCCACGTTTTTTTTAATTTTTTCTGAAAATATGTATTTGCAAAAATAAGTAGGGTGAGATACAATAAACTCGGTTATACCAAAAGTATCTTTGATAAAAACTACAGCAATTCGTATCATTTCTCCCATTTGCGGAAACTCGTTTGCAGCATCCTATGTGGAACGATTGATAAGGAATAAATACATAAGGAAAGAAGGATTTAGTGTGAAATGCAAAGCATTTCACATCCGGAATTGAGCAGCCTAAAGGCTGAATGTCCGTTAGTGTGAAATGTAGAACATTTCAAATCCTGCATTGAGCGACCTAAAGGTCGAATGTCAGTTAGGTTGAAAAAAGATCATTTTCAACCTATCTATTAAGACCTATTCAACTTTTGAATAGGTACTCAAAACTAGAAAGGTACAGGTGTTAATATGACATATAAAACAAAAGGCGTATGCAGCAGCTCACTGGAATTTGAAATTGATGAAACTACAAATACAGTAACCGCATTACATTTTAACGGAGGCTGTGATGGTAATGCAGGCGGAATCTCAAGACTAGTTGTTGGTATGAAGGTAGATGAAGTAATTCAAAAGCTGGAAGGTGTTACTTGCGGCTTTAAGTCTACCTCATGTCCGGATCAATTAGCAAGAGCGTTAAAGAATTGGAGGTCGCAGGAATGAAACGTATCGTTTTAACCGGGGGAGGAACCGCAGGTCACGTAACACCCTGCATCGCTCTGCTTCCGGAATTGCAAAGGCAGGGCTTTGACATACAATATATCGGTTCCTATGATGGAATCGAGCGTAAACTAATTGAAGCTTATCAGATACCCTATCATGGAATATCCTCCGGGAAATTAAGAAGGTACTTTGATCCAAAGAATTTTACCGATCCCTTCAAGGTAATTAAGGGTTATTTTGAAGCTAGCAAGCAGTTAAAGGCTCTTAAGCCGGATATCATCTTTTCCAAAGGCGGCTTCGTAACCGTCCCGGTCGTATTCGCTGCGAAAAAGCACAAAATCCCAGTCATTATCCATGAATCTGATATGACTCCCGGTCTCGCGAATAAATTAGCTCTTCCTCACGCAACCAAGGTATGTGCTAATTTCCCCGAAACTGTAAAATATCTGCCCGAACAAAAAGCTGTCCTAACCGGAACACCAATTCGCAAGGAGCTGTTCGCTGGTAACAGGATCAAAGGGCTTAATTTTTGTAATTTTACTGCCAACAAGCCGGTTATCTTGATCATTGGCGGCAGTACCGGTTCCAAGGTTATTAATGAAGCTGTGCGCAGCCTGCTGCCAACCTTGCTTCGCAGCTATCAAGTGATTCATTTATGCGGAAAAGGGAATCTGGAGGAGAAGCTGCAGCACTTAGAGGGCTATGTTCAATATGAATACATTAAGGATGAGCTAAGTGATTTATTTGCTGCGACGGACTTAGTAATTTCCAGAGCCGGCGCGAATGCCATCTGCGAGATCCTGGCGCTTCGCAAACCAAATATCTTGATCCCTCTCTCAGCAGCGGCTAGCCGTGGTGACCAAATCCTGAATGCGGAATCCTTTGAGCGTCAGGGATACTCTTACGTGTTAAAAGAAGAAAATCTAAGTACAGCCTCCTTATCGGAAGCCATCGAAGCTGTTCTGGAGCAGAAATCGACTTATATCAGTGCCATGGGTAAGAGTGAACTGAATAATTCAATTGCAACGATTATTCAGTTAATAAAAGAGACTATGAAATAATCTCTCCGGCCATACCCTTAAGTATACTTTGGCTTCCTCGTGAGCTTGATTTCCTGTACACGGATAGGTGTTGACATCTTTGTGTACTCATATTTCCTGTACATGGATCAGTGTTGACATCTTGTGTACTCATATTTCCTGCACGGATAGTTGTTGACATCTCTGTGTGCTCATATTTCCTTTACATGGATCAGTGTTGGCATCTTGTGTACTCATATTTCCTGTACATAGATAGGTACAATTCTTTTGTAAACCTTAACCGGAATCCAGCAATTAAAAAGGTTCTATAATAAAAAAGAACTATGCGTTATCTCCCACAGATTGATTTCATTCAGATACTGTGGTGGTATAATCATAGTTCTTCTTATTTTACTAAATTCTTTTTGCCAGAGCTGCTGCAAATGCTGCTGCTTCCCCATCTTCGTATTTACCCGGAGCCCAGCCCAAGCTCATCTGATCATTGTCATACCTTGGAATCAAGTGTATATGGAAGTGAAACACCGTCTGTCCTGATGCTGCACCGTTGTTTTGCACGAGATTAATTCCATCACAGTTTAATTCAGCCTTTAATGCCTTAGCCAGCTTGCGTGCTACTAATAAAGCACTTGATGCCGTAGCATCGTCCAACTCAAGAAGATTTGCACAGTGCCTCTTCGATAGCATAATCATATGCCCCTTTGCTGCCGGGGATATATCCATAATCACCTTAAAATTCTCATCTTCATATACAGTAGCTGAAGGAATCTCTCCAGCAATTATCTTACAAAAAATACAATTATCCTGCATAATGCACCTCCATTTATTATTTGTTTTTGTTTTTTGTCATTACCAATCCCTTTTTTGGTAATATTTATAAGTTCTCTTCTATCACATTATACCATTTCACTGCTATAATTTTACATATTCCAATATTTAACTTTGTTTAATCTTACTATTGTATAAATTACCAAATTTTGATAAAATATGTTTGTTTCCTAAGCCCAACCTTACCAACTTATATAAAGGGGGTCCTAATGTATTCGACTATTAATAATGACACACTGGCCTGTATGCTTAAGTCAAACCCAGAGATGGAGTCTGTCGTCAACTCAATTATCGCAGACAATAAGAAAGCCACTTCCATGCTAGTCCATGAACTGCGTAATCCTTTAACCTTAATTAACAGTACGCTGCAATATATGGAATTGAAGCATCCGGAGGCCAAGGAATTTAAATACTGGGGTCAGCTGCAGGATTTAATCCACGATATGGAACGAATTATGGCTGATGCCTCACTCCTGAACACCTACAATATTATTAACAAAGAAGACACAAATTTAATCACTCTTATTGAAAGCTTAATGAATAGCTTTATGCCTCAGGCGCTCACAAAGGAGCTAGATTTCACCTTTGACTTCGATCTGGCGGAGGAAGATTATTTCACCGCTTATCCCTGCGATAGCGTAAAGTTAAAGCAAGTACTAACCAATCTTGTGAAGAATGCCTTCGAAGCAGTACCAGCAAATGGTTTCATCGCTATAACACTGGGTTATCTTCCAGGCGATGAATTGTCGCCGGATAAAATATCCATCGAGGTAAGTAATAATGGCCAGCCCATTCCGGAGGAATTGCTGGAAACAATCTTTGTCCCCTTTATTACATACAAAAAGGGCGGCTCCGGCATTGGCTTAGCCCTTGCCAAAAAAGTAATTGACATGCATTACGGAAGTATCCTTGTTGAGTCAGACCAACAGAAAACCTCCTTTATTATTCATCTCCCACTATAAGTTATCATTCGTTGAATTTCATTCTGCTTTTGATAACACGCACTGACCTTAGGCCGGTGCATTCCTATCCTCAGAATAGCTTGCTAATTCTGAGCGTGCCGCCGTTGTGCTGCTTACAGCCTGATGACCGGAACTGCGTTACTCCAGCCATAGCAATGAGCAGAACTAACTGCCACTGTAAAACGCAGCTTGCGTTATAACTTTATTGCCAGAACCTCGTTCTGTTTCTATAGAATATTAAATTGAAATACCTGGTCAAAGGTTCGAAGTGTTTTAAAATTCCCCTTTGCTGTTAATTCGCCGGACATAAAGGCACCTTGAAAGGTGATACGTCCCAGCACAAGCCGATTCATAACCGCATGTGTTGTCTTTGCTATGACATCCACGTCCGCTTTGTCTCCATAGTAGCATTTCAAACGCTTACCATGAATTTCAACCACTAGTGTCTTCTTTATATCCGTTAACTGAATTGAGTAAGTAGCTTCAAAATCATCAAGAGGGTGGAAATTATCCTTCAGGTTCTTCAAAAACTCCTGACCGCCCTCTCCTTCATTATTATTCTCCAGCATATCCTTAAAAAGCTGGGTCAATTCTTCAATATCTTCCTTCTGCTTCTTCACATAGGTATCATCTGAAACATATACCGACAGCTGTTCACTCTCCTGAGGTGTTAATACAATAGAGCTGCTGCTCAATCCACTATGCTTAATAGCCGCACTACTGGTCGGTAATATTTTTTTCTTCTGATATACCATGCGATAGAACTCTTCCGCCTTTTTCTCAATTAAGGCAGAATAATCCGTACTGGTTTCAAAATCTACATGGTCTTCCACATAAGCACATAAACCGTACAACGGAATACCTCCAAGTAATTCCCAGCCCTTAATTAATGTAAGCTCAGCTTCGCGCTCACCATAAGTACTTGCCATAACCACTGGCAGCATATACAGCTTACTTAGCTTTTCCTTATCTGCATAGAGCCAGCAGGCATCCAGAAACTGCTGCATCAAGCCGCCAATCCCCATCCATTCCACCGTAGTTGCCAGGATAATACCATCTGCATCCTTCAGAGTCTTCGGGAGCATTGAAATTGCATTCTTTTCCTCATAGAGATTATATCTGGTTACTTGAACTCGAAGCTCTTCCAATACCGTTGTCAATTTGCTCATTACATAAAGGGTAGGATCTTCAATTAGTCCTCTTCCCCCATAATAGATATTAACCTTCATATCATCCTCCTGCGGTTTCGTGTCTTAGTTCTAGGGTGTATATTAGTTCTAGGGTATGTCTTAGTTCTAAGGTATGTCTTCGTTCTAGGGTATGTCTTCGTTCTTGAGATGTCTTCGTTCTTAGGTGTATCTGAAAACTTCTTGTGCTGCGCTTGACGCTCCAATTCGTGGTAAGGTAGCCAGGCGGTTTACGGGTGGGTGCTATGGCTACGATCCTATAGCTACATGCTACGATCCTATAGTTACGTGCTGCGATCCCAAATCACAACTCAATTTCCTCTAAGTGGGGCGTTTATAGCGATACCATTAGTCTTTTGACACGCTCTAGCTATTAAAAACATTACTATATGCTCTATATACCTTGTTCACTCGAGATTCGTCTCTGCTTACGGTAGAGAAGGATTGATAAAAGCACTCCCCCGAGAAAACCCCCAACATGGGCTGCCTGGTCAATCTGTGAGTTCACAACACCTCCATAAAGGCTTAATATTACAAATAGAATCATTTGAGTAGAGCTAATCTCTTTTAATCTGCCTTTGTTAATCACAACTATCCATAATACCGCACCTACAACGCCGAAGATTGCGCCTGAGGCTCCGATGGAATAAGTCGTATTACCAGCTGATACCAGTGCATATTCTTTCCACATATTATAACTGATGGAGGCTATCCCCGCAAGAATTCCTGTTGCGAAATAAAGACATAGGTATTTTGTCTTTCCAATGGCACGCTCCAAATTACCACCTACAAAAAGCAACACCAGCATATTATTAAACAGGTGGCTCCAATCCGCATGCAGGAACATAGAGGTAATAATTCTATAGTATTCATGATTCTCTTTAATCAAATACCAGGACAATGCCCCCTTTTCCACTACTGCGTCCGGGGCAGAAAGAAAAATCGTAAAATGGGTAAGCAGATAGATCAATACATTGATCCCAATCAGCGCCATCGTGGCGGGCATCTGCTTAAAGCGATTCATCTGCGTTGAAAGGGTCACGGCCTGCCCTTGTCCGTATCGTCTCATTGCATCTGCATCCCCAGATCCGGTGTAGGAACCATTCCCTGCATATGCTCTGGCATTATCATACAAAGACTGACCCCCTTGCTGATAACTTCCGAATCCCTCCTGTTCTGTTTCTTCGATTAATATTTGTTCAATTGAGCGTTGAAGCCCTGCGAATCGATTCGTCTGCGTTTCATAAATAATCAAACGATTGTTTCTTATATCCACAATCCAGTGACTATCCTCCTGTGTATTGATGGCGAAGACCTTTGCCTCCTCTGCATTTGCCGTTAGAATCAGGCTCAGGAGCTTTAGACCTTTCGGATCACTTTGACGAAAATTAGCCTTGATCTGCTGCAAAATATGCTGATACTGTTCCAGCGTCAGCTCGCCTCCACCCAGGGTTCTGATGACAGATATAAGCATAATATCTTTTTCCTCTGCACGATAGAACAAATAGATCCCCGGTGCATTCGAATCCATCCGCTGATATCCGCTATTTATAAAATGGTTACTTAATCTGTCCTCTATCATATTTCATCATCCTCTAATTAATCTTCCCAGTCAAAGGAGCGGGTAACGGCCTTCTTCCAGCCTGCTATTAATTTTCCCCGATGTTCCTCTGTCATATTCGGTTCAAAGGTCTCTGATAACGCCCAGTTTTTACATATCTCTTCCTTGCTCGCCCAAAAGCCAACGGCAAGCCCTGCCAGGTATGCAGCTCCAAGAGCTGTAGTTTCAATACAATCCGGCTTCTGGACAGGTGTGTTCACAATATCTGACTGAAATTGCATCAGGAACCTATTTGCACTTGCGCCTCCATCCACCTTCAGGGATGTTAGCAGTACGCCGGAATCTCCTTCCATTGCCTTAAGCACATCATACGTCTGATAAGCAATCGCTTCCAAGGTGGCACGAATGATATGATCTCTGTTGGCACCTCTTGTAATTCCTACAATCGCTCCTCTTGCATACTGATCCCAGTGAGGAGCACCAAGGCCGGTAAATGCCGGTACAACATAGATTCCGTTGGTATCAGGAACTTGAAGTGCATATTTCTCACTTTCTGCTGAAGTACGAATTAACTGTAATTCATCCCGTAGCCATTGGATTGCTGCACCTGCTACGAATACACTACCTTCCAGAGCATACTGCACCTCATTACTTGTACTTGCCGCAATTGTTGTTATTAAGCCATGCTCAGAGACAATCGCCTCTGTTCCGGTATTCATAAGTAAGAAGCAGCCCGTTCCATAGGTATTCTTTGCGTCTCCCTTTTGAAAACAGCACTGGCCGAAAAGTGCCGCCTGTTGATCCCCTGCCGCTCCCGAGATCGGTATCTCACATCCAAACAAATGGCGTTCTGTATAACCATAGATGTAACTAGAGGGCTTTACCTCCGGCAGCATTTCCTTTGGAATATCAAGCTCCCGTAAAAGCTTCTCATCCCAGACCAGACTCTTGATATCAAATAGCATGGTTCTGGAGGCATTGGAATAATCCGTTACAAAAGCTTTCCCCTTCGTCAGGTTCCAGATCAGCCATGTGTCCACTGTGCCAAATAATAAGTCCCCATTTCTTGCAGCTTCTCTGGCACCCTCCACATGATTTAGAATCCATGCAATTTTAGTTCCGGAGAAATACGCATCCGGGATAAGACCGGTTCTATCCTTTATATAGGCTTCATAGCCCTTTGCTTTTAAAGCATCAATCATTTCTGAGGTTCTGCGGCACTGCCAAACAATCGCATTATAAACCGGCTGTCCGGTCTTTCTATTCCACACAATGGTAGTCTCTCTCTGATTCGTAATACCAATGGAAGCAATCTCCTCGGCTGTAATTCCAAGCTTCGCCATTGCTTCTGTAGCTACTGATATCTGTGTCGACCAGATTTCCATCGGGTCGTGCTCTACCCAGCCGGGCTTCGGATATATTTGTGTAAACTCCTTTTGTGCAATGCTCTTTATTCTTCCACTTTTATCAAAGATAATACATCTGGAACTCGTAGTTCCCTGATCAAGCGCCATAATATATTGTTTCATAAGCCTTCCCCATTTCATTACGAAATTATGATTATATTGATCTTATTGATTATATTTTTACATCACTATA
Organism: Bacillota bacterium; assembly: GCA_023392995.1. GTDB lineage: Bacteria > Bacillota > Clostridia > Lachnospirales > Lachnospiraceae > Mobilitalea. Next base: position 1,196 of record JAEWMZ010000407.1, on the reverse strand, counting down.
CCTTATCTTCTCGTAATTCTTACATTGTCACTATTCCATTAATGACAACGATAACCGCACTCGCTGCTAACACAAGATCCACTAGCAGCAGCCCAATTAAAAAGACTTTATATTTAATTTTATCTCCTTTTTTTCTGCTCAATTGATAGGACGTATTAATAATTAAAATTGCAGAAAATAACAGCAGTAAGACTCCACTTATAATAGGATTACCAATAAGAAAAGCAATGATTAATATCATTACCAAAATTACTGCGTATATAAGATCATACCATCTTTTCAAGTCTACACCTCCTCCTTAGCCGCAATAAACCAATTCCTCACTATTGTACCACTTCCATTCCAGTATTTACAAGATTTTTATAGAAATGGTTGGTGGCTCATTAAACTGACGTAATCGAAAAAGTTTTCTGAGCTTATTACGGACTTTATTTGGGGCTTATCTCATGGCTTTTCTCTCAGCTTATCTCTTGGCTTATTTCTTGGCTTTTCTCCCGCATTATCTCTCGGCTCTTCTAACACAAACCTCGTCGATAATCACCCAGTCTCTGTACGATAGCTAAGCAATCTAATAATGAAGATTCAAGTGTCTAATACCATGTAAAAGATTTATCACTACTAAGTTTAAATTTATTAGCGAAAACTAACGGATTAGTTGATCGGGTTACTATTAAGATAAAGGATTAAAATAAGAATTTCGTATATATGCGAACTTCCTATTCTAATCCTTTATTTTACTTTTCACTCTGGGGATGATCGTTTTAGTAAATATCTTGTTCCGCTCTATCCGTTTCGCTTTCTCTATATTAATAATAAAAAGTGAAAAAAGTATATTATTTCTCATTCAAGTACTGATTAGCATTAATAGATCGCTCCAGGCGTAAAATCATTACTGGCACGATTCAGATTATCTCCATAATAAAGAAAGAAATCACCGGCAAAAAAGGAGAATGTCGCCCCCTTATAGCTTGACTTCGATAACGGTGGATTTTCCAGCATCCACATGCTACAGTTACCATTGTTCTTATAGTTATTTGCATTCACGTAGCTTAGGCGCTGCTTTTTGTTTTCATCAATGGTATAGATATTCATATTAACTATGATATAACCGTCCTCCAGCCAGAAGTCCTCACTATAATCAACTCCATACTTATCCGCGTAATCCATGACATCGTATCCTTTTGGAGCTATGTGTA
>JAEWMZ010000353.1 GCA_023392995.1 Bacillota bacterium | reverse complement strand
GACAGCAAACCTACGGTAAGAACATCCTAACTGCAAAAAAGCAAAAAAGCCTTCTCTTGCGCTTTTTCGCCCAATTTGCGGATTTTATGATATTGATTCTAATCTTTGCTGCGTTCCTATCGTTTTTCGTATCCTATTTAGACGGAGAGCCGGATTTTGTTGACCCGATTATTATTCTTATCATCATCTGCATGAATGCTACCATCGGTCTCATGCAGGAGGCTAAAGCAGAGCGAGCTTTAGAAGCACTGAAGAAGATGTCCGCACCAACTGCCCATGCGCTGCGCGACGGAAAAATCTCTCTCGTTAACTCCTCTGAGCTGGTTCCCGGGGATATTATACTCCTGGAAACCGGAGGCTTTGTTCCAGCCGATGCAAGATTAATTGAGTCTCATAACTTAAAGGTTGAGGAAGCCTCCCTCACGGGTGAATCTCACTCCGTGGAAAAAGTAGCTGATGTAAGATTAAAGGAGGATACTGTACTCGGTGATCGGATTAATCTTGTTCTTGCGACCAGTACGGTTACCTACGGCAGAGGTCTTGCTGTGGTTACGGAAACGGGTATGAAGACACAGGTAGGCCATATTGCTACCATGATTATGGATGATGAAACCCCAATGACCCCTTTGCAAAAAAGACTTGCTAAAACTGGAAAGGTGCTTGGTATCTCAGCGCTCATTATCTGCGTGTTTATCTTTGTCATGGGCTTATTAAAGCAAATGCCCATCTTTGATATGTTTATGACCTCCGTAAGCCTTGCGGTTGCAGCGATTCCCGAAGGTTTACCGGCTATTGTAACCATCATGCTTTCCCTTGGTGTACAGCGTATGGCAAAGAAAAACGCAGTGATTCGAAAGCTGCCTGCTGTTGAAACCCTGGGCAGCGCAACTGTAATCTGTTCAGACAAAACAGGTACCTTAACCCAGAATAAGATGACCGTTACAGATATCTGCTCTATTAATGGGGCTGAGAAGATGAACAGTGAGTTCGGTTCCTTTTTACTCTCTCATGCTGCCTTATGTAATGATGCCATCCTGCAAACCGATAAAAAATCTGTCTCTGTCAGCGGAGAACCAACAGAAAGTGCCTTGGTGCAAGCCGCCTTGAACCATGGATTAAATAAACTGGAGCTGGAAAAAAGCTATCAGCGTGTGAATGAGATTCCCTTTGATTCCGGACGGAAGCTTATGACCACCGTACATAAAACAGCGGATCAAACCTATCGGAGCATAACCAAGGGTGCCTTTGACTTTATGATTAATCGTTGTACCCAGTACTATAACAAAGGACAGCTGCACACTATGACCCGTGCCGAAATAAATCGATTGAACATGCTCAATACCGCTATGACCCAAAAGGCTTTGCGTGTCATTGCAGTCGCATATAAAAACCTTCCCAATTCCTCCGTCAAGGCGACTCCCCAAGAGCTGGAAAATAACCTGATCTTTATTGGATTAGTTGGTATGATCGATCCGCCCCGCCTGGAAGTTAAGGATGCGGTTGCCACCTGCCGACAAGCCGGAATCCGTCCTGTCATGATCACCGGTGACCATGTGCTTACCGCTGCTGCGATTGCAAAGGAGCTTGGTATTTTACAAGAGAAGGAACATGCCATTACCGGGGATATGCTTTCTAAGATGAGCAACGAGGAGCTCTGTGAGAACATTAAAAACTATAGTGTCTTCGCCCGTGTATCTCCGGAGCATAAGGTTCGGATTGTTAAGGCTCTCCAAAGCCAGGGAGAAGTTGTTGCTATGACCGGAGACGGGGTAAACGATGCTCCGGCTCTAAATGCAGCGGATATTGGCTGCTCCATGGGTATTACCGGAACAGATGTTGCCAAGAATGCCTCCGATATGATCCTGACCGATGATAATTTTGCCACCATTGTGTCTGCGGTAAAGGAAGGCCGGGGAATTTATGATAATATCAAGAAAGCGGTTCATTTCCTGTTATCCAGTAATATTGGTGAAATATTGACTATTTTTGTAGCTATCCTCCTGGGTCTTCCCACTCCTTTGGTTGCTGTTCAATTATTATGGGTGAATCTTGTAACAGACTCCCTGCCAGCGATTGCCCTTGGTGTCGAACCGGTAGAAAAGGATATTATGAAAAAACCGCCCATTTCTCCCCAAAAAGGAATGTTTGCAGACGGTTTGGCCTTTCGAATTATTGTTGAGGGTTGTATGATCGGCTCTCTTGCCTTGCTGGCCTTTATTATTGGCTATCATCAATTCGATATTCCTGCCGCTTCTGACATGAGTACACCCTGGGTCGGCAGAACCATGTGCTTTGCCGTATTAAGTCTTTCTCAGTTATTCCATTCCTTTAATATGAGGAGTGAACACTCCCTTTCAGAAATTGGCGTTTTCAGCAATAAGAATCTTGTATTATCCTTTATCATCTGCGGATTTTTACAAGTATCTGTCATTACCTTTGCTCCGCTTGCATCAATTTTCCAAATTGTACCGCTATCAGGAGAGCAATGGGCCATTACATTAATGTTAGCGTTCGCACCTATCGTTCTGGTGGAGCTTCAAAAAAAGTTAAATATATTGGCTCATAAAAAATAAATATTCAAATAGGCTATTGAATCATTTTTTTAGCTACTATTGCTACGAAAATTCAGTACTCCACTTGAAGTTTTGTTCCTTTCGTTATATAGTAAAAGAGAATTAAAAATATGAGGTGGCACAGTGGATTCTAAATCAGTTTTGAAACATACAAAAGAAAGACCTTTCGATGATTCGGCATTTGACCGCTATACAATCTATGATAATATGCCCTATCGGTGGGATCCCGACTTGAATATTGATCATGTCTTTCGTCTGGAAAGCGGTAACCTCATAAAGAGTTACAGGTGCAAACAGAAGGAGCCTTTTGAACTTTCTTTGCATTCCTAGTACCAGGTTTTTAAGATTTTTGCTTTCTTAAATTTTTTAGAGCTGCATCTCGAATGGTGCAGCTTTTTTGTATATATTGCACAATTTTAGCATAGAATTCTTAAAATAATATATTTTACTTTTTGTAAATTTGATGTATAATTTACCGTAAGTGAAGTCTATATTCCTTGACGAATCCGAAATATTATCAAAGGCGATGACGAGGTGAAAAAAGTTGAAAATAATCAGCTTAACTAATAATTCAACAAATTGCTATCTTCTTCCTGCAAATGATGGCTGGCTTCTGGTTGATACCGGTTTACCGGATACCTTTTCTCATTTATTGCAGCTGTTATTTAAAAATAGCATCTCTATTTATGAGATTAACTATCTGCTAATTACTCATTACCATCCGGATCATGCAGGTTTAGTCCAGAATCTCAGGGATCTTGGAACAAACTTAATTGTTCATGAAGATCAGCTGCCATATATTCAAAAGTTAAATAGCTTCTATAAGAAAAATCCAAGAGCTAATTTCAGAGATATTGTTTCCCACAATATGATTACTGTTTCGAATTCTAATAGCAGAGAATACCTGCAATCCATTGGAATCTCCGGTGATATCATAACGACTCCCGGTCACAGCGATGACAGTATTAGTTTAGTCCTTGACGAGGATTGTGCCTTTGTCGGGGATTTACCTTCCCTTCATTTAGTTGAGGCTTATAATGATATCGTTATTGATGACAGTTGGGAAATGCTTCAGTCGCATAAGATAACTACGATCTATCCCGGTCATGGGGATCCCTATATTCTGAAGGATTCCAGACAGCTGGTAAAAAGCGAGAATTATATTGTATAGCAATTACAATCGGATAAAAATAAAATGAGTTATAATTTTGTTCTATAAAATAAATATTATCTTAAACTGCGAATACGAATCGGACAGATCGGTGTTTGCAAAGTAAAAAATACGACATTTGAAAATGTCGTATTTTTTACTTTAGCTCCTCTATAGCTTAAAATAAAAACAAAATAAAAGGACTCCGCAAAAGATATATAGTGCAATGCACTCTTTGTCTTGCACGGAGCCCTTAAATTCTATTTTGTCTTATCTATACTGTCCTATCGCTTTTGTCTTATCTATTTTGTCTTATCTAATATTGTCCATCCTATCGTAAAACCTTATCTTTTTACCTTAAAGGCATCTTTACCAAGATATCTGGCTGATGCTCCAAGCTCCTGTTCAATACGAAGCAACTGATTGTATTTCGCAACACGGTCAGTTCTGGAAGGCGCACCAGTTTTAATCTGTCCGGCATTGGTAGCCACTGCAATATCAGCCAGGGTCACGTCCTCCGTCTCACCGGAACGATGTGAAACTACAGCAGTCCAATGGTTATTCTTAGCCATCTCAATCGCATCAAGGGTCTCTGTTAAGGAACCGATCTGATTGAATTTAATTAATACAGAGTTGGATATATCCTGCTTGATTCCTTCATTCACACGGCTGGTATTCGTTACGAACAGGTCATCGCCCACCAGCTGAATCTTATTGCCAAGGCGCTCAGTCAATAGCTTCCAGCCCTTCCAATCCTCTTCGGCCAAACCATCCTCAAGGGAAATAACCGGATAACGGCTGCAGATATCATCCCAGAAATCCACCATCTCTTCTACGGTTTTATACTCACCAGACTTCCAGAATAGATAATCACCTTCTCTGCCAGCCTTCTTTGCTTCATCATACATTTCTGTAGAGGCTGCATCAATTGCAATGCAGAAATCCTCACCCGGACGATAGCCAGCGGCTTCAATCGCCTTAACGATATAATCCAGTGCCTGGGTATCACTGCTGAACTTAGGTGCAAAACCACCCTCATCACCAACCGCTGTCACATAGCCGTCATTCTTTAATAATTTCTTTAAGGTATGGAATACAGTGGTGCTATGCTCTAAGGCTTCTGAAAAGCTTGCAGCACCTACCGGCATGATCATAAACTCCTGAATATTTAAGCTGGAATCCGCATGCTTTCCGCCATTGATAATATTCATCATCGGAACTGGAAGTGTCTTTGCATTCACACCGCCAAGATAACGGTAGAGAGGCATCTTCAAGGATACGGCCGCAGCTTTTGCAACTGCTAAGGATACACTGAGAATGGCATTCGCACCTAATTTCCCTTTGTTTTCCGTACCATCCAGAGCAATCATCTTTGCATCGATTTCTGTTTGCTGGCAAGCTTCCATACCCTTGATCGCATCAGCAATCAATGTATTCACATTCTCTACTGCCTTTTTTACACCGGTTCCTAAGTATCTGCTCTTATCACCGTCACGAAGCTCCACTGCCTCGAATGCACCGGTGGATGCACCGGAGGGTACTGCTGCTCTGCCGATACTGCCATCAGCCAGAACAACCTCCGCTTCTACTGTTGGATTGCCTCTGGAATCTAAGATTTCCCTGCCAATTACTTTCTCAATTACCAAATTCTTCATTCGATTATCCTTCCTTTCTTATGAATCATAGTATGTGTACGTTTTACATCTAGTGTACAAAATCAATTTTATTATTAACTTTTATATGGAAAGTATACGTAAAAATGAATTAACTTTCCTTATAAAAAGTTTATCCCATAGCGAATACGATTTTCTGTGATTCAAATCACATAACTGTATCATAATACAATTACTGATCTACTTCAATATTTTACCTGTAATTTAGATGATATTATTTCTCTTTTTCCAGCAATTGGATTGCTATGCGTACTAAAAGTTGTTATACTATTGAAATAGACTTTACGATTGCGAAACAAAGAAAGGAAACACCTATGAGTAAAACATTTGAAAAATTACAGCCCTATCTGGAGAAATCCATGGCTTTACAAACCGCACGCAATCTATTTGATTGGGATGATCAGACTGCTGCTCCTTTTGAAGCAGCTGAATATACCTCGAAAGTCATTGGTATTCTTTCGGATGAGTATATGAAAAGTATCATTAATGACGATGTACGTAAGCTTCTAAAAAAGCTGCAGGACGATAAGGAACAAGCCGAGCTAGAAGAAAAGGAAAAGGCTATTGTAAAGGAGCTTGCTAAGATTTACGATCAGCTGGAGAGTGTTCCTCCGGAAGAATATCGTGCCTTTAACGAGCTGACCTCTGTCTCCAGCCGTAAATGGGCGAAGGCGAAAAAGGATAATCGATATGAGGATTACGCTCCCTACCTTGGAAAGATTATCGACTATAAGAAAAAATTTGCACGCTATCGTATAAAGGATGGAAAAACGCCTTACGAGGTTCTTCTGAGTGATTTTGAGGAATGCTTTCTAATGAAGGATCTGGATGAGTTCTTTGACCAGGTGAAGCAGGAAATAATCCCTCTGCTGAAGGAAGTGGCAAAAAAAGCAGATACCATTGACAAAAGCTATAATTACCTCAAGTATGATATTGAGAAGCAGCGGGAATTCTGTAAATATCTTGCCGGATATGTAGGCTTTGATTTTAACCGGGGCGTAATAGCAGAAAGTGAACATCCCTTTACTACAAATCTTCATAATCATGATGTCAGAATCACAGACCGTTACATGGAAAACAACCTGGAAAGTGCTATGTTTTCTATGATTCACGAAAGTGGCCATGCACTCTATGAAATGAATATTGATGACGCTCTGACTCAGACTCTCGTTGGTACCGGCGCTTCTATGGGTATGCATGAATCCCAATCCCGTTTTTATGAGAATGTACTGGGCAGAAGTTCCGACTTCTGGGCGCCGATTTATGATAAGCTGGTTGCTACCTTCCCGGAAAATCTCACCGATATTAGTCTGGAGCATTTTATCAAGGGTATCAACAAAGCAGCCCCAAGCCTGATCCGTACAGAAGCAGATGAGCTCTCCTATTGCATTCATATTATTATACGGTATGAAGTAGAAAAGATGATCTTTGCCGATGAGGTAACAGTCGAAGATCTGCCTAAGGTTTGGAACCAGAAGTATCAGGAATACCTGGGTATCACTCCTACCACAGATACGGAAGGAATTCTTCAGGATGTTCATTGGTCTTTCGGTGAATTCGGTTATTTCCCCTCCTATGCGGTTGGTACTGCTGTGGCCTCACAGCTGTATGCATGTATGAAGGCGAAGATGCCGGTAGAGGATTATCTAAGAGAAGGAAATTTAAATCCCTTCAAAGAATATCTGCGGGACAGCATTCACAAGCATGGTGCTGTAAAGAATACAAACCAGCTATTGAAGGACGTCTGCGGGGAAGAATTCCGTGCTGAATATTATATCAATTATTTGAAAGAAAAGTATACAAAGCTTTATGATTTATAAATTATTTTGGAGGCCTTGCAGCTCCGCCGCAACGCTAATATCCCTCCTCTTAAAGGGATGCTTTGCCGTATAAGATAATTGTAATTGACTAACTTCGCAGTATGAATTGGTACAGCATACTGTGAAGTTTTTGCATATTTATAAATTTTTCTTGCATATTTCTCTAAAGCGCGGTAAGATAAGTTATTAAAATGGCTGCCGCAAAACCCTAGTCTGCGGAATAAAACCATATTGAAAAGGCCGCCAGCCACGGCAGAATGGAGGAAACTATGAAACTTTGGGGCGGACGTTTTACCAAAGAAACCAATCAATTGGTTCATAATTTTAATGCATCTATTTCCTTTGACCAGAAGTTCTTTCAGCAGGACATTAAGGGAAGTATTGCTCATGTAACCATGCTAGCAAAACAAAACATCATCAGCGAAGATGAGAAGGTTCAGATTATTAACGGATTAACCAGTATTTTGGAGGATATAATAAGCGGCGTTTTGGAAATTGATGGAGCCCATGAGGATATTCACAGCTTTGTAGAAGCCCATCTGATCGACCGTATCGGAGCTGCGGGCAAAAAGCTGCATACGGGAAGAAGTCGCAATGACCAGGTGGCTTTGGATATGAAACTGTATACCAGGGATGAGATCCGTGAAATCGATGATTTACTAAAGGGCTTGCTGCAAGTGCTGCAAGATATTATGAAAGCCCATACTTCTACCTTCATGCCAGGCTTCACTCATTTACAAAAGGCTCAGCCAGTGACTCTGGCGCATCACCTTGGCGCTTACTTTGAAATGTTTAAAAGGGATCGTTCCAGACTTAGTGATATCGCTAAGCGGCTGAATCTTTCTCCCCTTGGCGCAGGTGCCCTTGCAGGTACTACCTACCCTCTGGACCGCGGCTATACGGCACAGCTGCTGAACTTTGACGGTCCAACCTTAAACAGTATGGACAGTGTCTCTGACCGCGACTATCTGATTGAATTATTAAGTGCTCTCTCTACCATTATGATGCATTTAAGCCGCTTCAGTGAAGAAATTATCATCTGGAACAGCAATGAATACCGTTTTGTTGAGCTTGATGACGCTTATTCCACCGGCTCCAGCATCATGCCTCAGAAAAAAAATCCTGACATAGCTGAGTTAGTCCGGGGTAAAACCGGACGTGTATACGGCGCACTTATGTCTCTGCTGACAGTGATGAAGGGTCTTCCCCTAGCCTATAACAAGGATATGCAGGAGGATAAGGAATTCACCTTCGATGCCATCGATACCGTAAAGGGTTGTATTGCTTTGTTTACCGGAATGGTAGCTACCATGAAGGTTCAAACAGAAAACATGGCTTACAGCGCGAAGAACGGCTTTACGAATGCGACAGATGCTGCCGATTATCTGGTGAATAAAGGGGTTCCTTTTCGGGATGCCCATGGAATTGTTGGTCAGCTTGTACTCTACTGCCTTGATAAGGACATAGCTTTAGACGATATGAGTCTGGAAGAATTCAAAAGCATCAGTCCCGTATTCGAGCAGGATATCTATGAGGCAATTAGTATGACCACCTGTGTTAATAAAAGAAATACCATCGGTGCTCCGGGTGTGGAAGCGATGGCTGAGGTTATAAGATTAAATGAGGAATATCTAAGTATTTAATCATATTGAAGTATTTCTCCTTCGAGCTGATACGATCCTGTCTCCTTATACGGCGGACACAGGTCTACAAAATACCCGAAAAAAGTCCACTTCACGGATTAATTCTCCTATCTGTGAAGGGACTTTTTTCGCATATGAATTGACATCCATGACACAATGGATTATACTTATCTTTGTTAATACGTTAACAATCTTGGGGGGTTTTATCACTATTATGAATGAGTTGTCTCCTCACAGCAGACATTAGCCGCAAAGACGTGCGCAGTGTAGCTTACAGGAACGCTCAGTATAAAAAGGAGAAGTTATTTTTATGAATATTTACATCTGTGTCGGCAGTTCCTGCCATCTGAAAGGATCGTATGATATTATTCAGCTTATGAGAGAAGCCATTTCCGTGAATAAACTTGAAGATAAAGTAAAACTTTCCGCAGCTTTTTGTCTTGGACGCTGTACTGATGGGGTATCGGTAAAAATAAATGATGATATTATCTGCGGTGTATCAAAGGAGAATTTTAATCAATTTTTCCACGATCGTGTATTAAGTAAAGTCACACTAACGGACATTCGACCTTAGGTCGTGGGGTGCCGGATGTGAAATGCTCTGCATTTCACACTAACGGACATTCGGCCTTTAGGCCGCTCAATTCCGGATGTGGAATGCTATGCATTTCACACTAATTCCTAAGTTTTCACTTTTGAAAGGTTCTGATATTACAATGAATTACTACATACAACTAAAAAAATCAAACTGTAAAAACTGTTATAAATGCATTCGAAATTGTCCTGTAAAATCCATCCGTTTCGCAGATCATCAGGCTCATATTGTAAAGGAGCAATGCATTCTCTGCGGCCAGTGCTTTATTGCCTGTCCCCAGAATGCCAAGCAAATCCGTAATGATGTGCAGTCCGTAAAGGATATGATTGCAACCGGAAAGCCTGTAATTGCAAGCCTTGCGCCTTCCTTTATCGCAAATTATGAGGGTTCTGATATTGCTTCTATGCGGGAAGCTTTATTAGGCCTTGGTTTTTCCGATGTGGAAGAAACCGCCCTGGGTGCTACGATCGTAAAGCAAAAGTACGATGACATGATTCGTTCCGGTAACTCGAGTGTAATTATCTCCTCCTGCTGTCATACGGTTAACACCTTAATCCAGAAGTACTATCCGGAAGCACTGCCCTATCTGGCGAATGTGCTGTCTCCGATGCAGGCTCACTGTGTCAGCATTAAGGAACGGTATCCGCAGGCCTATACTGTCTTCTTAGGTCCCTGTATCTCGAAGAAAGATGAAGCAGATCAATATCCGGGGATGGTTGACTGTGTACTCACCTTCGAAGAGCTCTCGGACTGGATGGAGGAGGAAGGAATATCCTATACTCGCGCCGGTAAGCAGGAGGAGCTTCAGGAGGGTCGTGCAAGACTCTTTCCTATTCCGGGCGGAATTATCAGATCCATGCTTCCGCAGCTGGAAGGTTATCACTACATTTCCGTAGATGGTATTGACAATTGCATGCGGGCTCTTACGAACATTATTCGTGGTGATCTATCGAATTGCTTTATTGAAATGTCCGCCTGCTCCGGCAGCTGTGTCGGTGGTCCTGCCATGGAAAAGGAACACCGTATGCCAATTACCGATTATCTGCGCGTCAATCAATATGCCAGGGAGCAGGATTTCAACATAGTGGCACCAGCCGAAACACCATTAGACAAGCATTTTGGCTACCTGGGAGCAAGGAATCAGATGCCCGGCAGCAGTGCAATCAATGAAATCCTTCACAAGATGGGGAAATCTTCTCCGGAGCAGGAGCTTAACTGCGGCAGCTGCGGATATAATACCTGCCGGGATAAAGCAATCGCTGTGTATCAAGGCAAAGCCGATCTCACCATGTGTCTTCCTTTCCTGAAGGAAAAGGCGGAGAACTTCTCTGATAATATTATTTTTAATATGCCAAACGGTGTTATCGTATTGAATGAGGATTTGGAGGTTCAGCAGATCAATCGTGCTGCCAAGCAGATCCTTGGTATTCTCCATAAAAATGATATCTTGGGGCAGCCGGTAGTTCGTATTTTAAATCCAGCCTCCTACCTACAGGTTATGACTGCCGGAAGAAATGTACATGATAAACTGACTTATCTTGATGATTATCAAAAATATGTAGAAGAAACCATTATCTATGATCGTACCTACCATATTATTATCAGTATTATGAAGGATGTAACCCTGGAAGAAAAGTCCCGAATAAAAAAAGAAAAGTTAAACCAGCAAACTGTGGAAATCGCCGATAAGGTGATCGAGAAGCAGATGCGTGTTGTACAAGAAATTGCTTCCCTTTTGGGTGAAACAACTGCCGAAACTAAGATTGCGTTGACCAACTTAAAGGAGAGCTTGAAGAATGAATAATCTTTGCACTGATATTGGATATCTGAGTATAAATAAACATGGAGAACAGCTCTGTGGTGATCATGTTGAAACCGTGGAAAGTGATGACAAGTCTTTGGTTCTCGTTCTGGCAGACGGCTTAGGCAGCGGTGTAAAGGCAAATATTCTTTCCACCCTCACCTCTAAAATCATTTCCACAATGATGGCAAACCATATGTCCATTGAGGATTGTGTTACTACAGTTGCTTCTACTCTTCCGGTATGTGAGAAACGTGGAATTGCCTATTCTACCTTTACCATCATCCATGTCATTGATCATAAAACTGCTGTTGTTATACAATATGATAACCCCCAGGTAATCCTGTTAAGGGATGGGGTCAATTGCGAATATGAAATGACTAGCCTGCAAATTGGTGATAAGAATATACTACAGTCCCGAATTGAGTTATCCCCCGGAGATGTGCTGGTCGCCATGAGTGATGGTGCTGTTTATGCTGGTGTAGGCAAGAAATTCAATTTTGGCTGGCAGAGAAAAAATATAATTGAATTTTTGGAAGTTGCCTGTGAAAGTACCTTTTCCTCAAAAACAATCTCTACCATATTATTAGAGCAGTGCAATCAGCTGTACGGCGGTACACCGGGCGATGATACAACCATTGCCGCAGTCAAAATAAGAAAACGGGAGCTGGTAAACCTTCTCATCGGCCCTCCCTCAAAGCCGAAGGACTTGAATACCATGCTCACTCAGTTCTTTACGAAGGAGGGAAAGCATATCGTGTGCGGAGGCACCACCTCCTCCCTTGCGGCAGACTTTCTTGGGAAAGAGATCTATACAGGGCTGGATTATCAAGATCCAGCGATTCCTCCTATTTCAGAGGTAGAAGGAATCGATCTGGTAACGGAAGGAGTCATAACCATCAGCCGGGTTCTGGATTACGCTCAAAATTATCTTGAAGACAACACTTATTATCTTCAATGGAGCTACCGTAAGGACGCTGCCTCGAAAATTGCCAAGATATTATTTGAAGAAGCCACAGATATTGTATTCTATGTTGGCCGGGCTATGAATCCTGCACATCAAAATCCTAGTCTTCCCATCAGCTTTAATATAAAAATGAAGCTGATTGATGAATTATCCGATTGTCTGCGCAAAATGGGAAAGAATATAGAGGTATATTATTTTTAATATTCAAATCCTATGCTACCAATCGAAAGGAATCGCTTCCAGCTATTTTTTGCTGGGAAAACGAAAGTGTTCCATGAACCTGAACCATAAGCTAAGGGTTTTCTGGTTCTTAATAAAGGGATATTCTTATATCAATGAAAAAGAGCTGCCACAAAACATAGTCTGGAGAATGTCTTCTAATCTCACAGTTATATATTGCGGCAGCCCTTTCTATTTATCCCGTTATTATGTCTGGGTAAAATGGTTAAGTCAAAGAATTTTCATGTTCAAAACACACCAGATAATAGTTTTGTAATTATCTAAAAAGAGGTTTTAAATCATTATTATTGTGCAAGTTTACAATAAGAGTATCTGAAATAACCTTTTGATCCCAACATTACAGTTATATTTTATAGAATGTAATAAATTCTACATCCTAGCATACTTTAGCAGCATATCCTTGGTATAATTTAACAAGTATGCAGCTTCTTTATCCCGGTATTCCATTGACATATCTTCCTCCATATCCCTCCAAACAGAAATATCCCTTCCAACCTCATTTCCCTGCGCCACAAAGGGTTCTGAAACGATGCGGCCTTGAAAACCAATGTCCGCCAGCGCTTTAAATATTTCATCAAAATTGATGTGACCACGTCCCGGACATCTTCTGTTATTATCACCGGTGTGAATGCTTATTAATTTGTCACCTGCAAGATGAATTGCCTCTGTAAAGCTATTCTCCTCTATATTCATGTGGTATGTATCAAGTAAAACACCGATATTCTTTGAACCTACGGCGTCCACATAAGCTACTGCTTCTTTTGATGTGTTAATCAGACAGCCCTCAAATCGATTTACTGCCTCTACACAATAGGTCACACCGTTATCTTCTGCTACTTTAATAATCTCTTTCATAGACCGGAGTGAATTTTCCAGCAACCGGGTTTTACCTAATACCGGGTCCACCTGGCAGCAGCCCCAGCCAGCATAGCCGATCCCTGAAAGAACTTGTCCTTCCATATAACCAATGCGATCAATTACTCTTTTTAAATAGTCTACTCCACCTAAACGGATTGCCTCGTCATTGCTGGAAACATCGTACTTAGGATCAAGTCCCAGGCTGTAGGTTAATTCGATTCCGATATCACTGGCTGCCTTCTTCATCTCATCCATGTGAGCCTGAGACATGTTAAGTAATGCCTGTGCCTGGAATTCTAAGATATCAAATCCGATATCCTTCGCCTTTTTCATATACTTGATATGATCCACATCCCAGGTGTTCTCCCAAAAATTAATAAAAATCCCCAACTTATTCATTCGTACTACTCCTTCCATCCTTTACTCCTTTTGAGCGGTTTGCAATCATGAAATATAACGCAGCTCCACAATAACATTATAATATATCAATTTTAATATATCAATTATTTTTTATTTTGTTTTATAAATGTTTTTATTAAAGTTGTATTTATTATTTCTCTCTGCTTAAATCAACATAATCAGTATGAAATGTCAAAATTGTTGGCTTCCTCAAGATAACGTTATAACAAAGAAAGGACCTTTGCAGCTCTATCCAGCAGCAAAAGTCCTAATTAATAAATTATATCCTCAAAAAATCTAATATAACCATTCAAAATCCGGATACTTCAGAATTGCCTTTCCCCGGATCTTATCCTTCTCGACGAATTTTTCTGTCCAATATCTTGCATCCCAGGATATGTTCCGATTGTCACCCATCATGAAATAACATCCCTCCGGAACCTCATATGGTCCAAAGCTTCCCACCATTGGCTCCTTCAAATAGTCTTCTTCCAGCGGCTTCCCATCGATATAGACAACTCCGTCAATAACTTCAACGGTTTCGCCCGGTAGACCGATTACTCGTTTAATGTAATCCTCTTCCGGCGTATCCGGTGCCTGAAATACAACGATATCGCCCCTCTCCGGCTTTGAAAATAAATAAGCCAGACGGTAAGTGATCACCTTATCATCTACCATGATGGTATTTTCCATCGAGGCTGTCGGGGGGCTAACTTTATAGATAACCAACTTATTAATAATTAATGCTAATGCAATTGCAATGACAATAACCAGAACCCAATCAAGTATTTCCTTCAGTACTTTATTTTTTATCATGCAGACCTCCTCATGCTGTGAAGCATACCGTATAATCTACAATTATACCCTGTGTACGTTTTTTTGTAAACAAAAACAAGTTGCAGTTGGTAAAATAATACTGAAGAAATTCAACTGAAGTACCCGCCTTCAAACAGCTATACCTTCGTTACAGCATAACTTGAAGCTACTACCATCCAAAGCCCCGGGAAGAAATTCATAACCTGCCATACGCCTCCGCCACTTAGGCCAAGTTCTGGTATCAACCGCAGTTTCGCATTCATACTTCTGACATCGTCGAACCATACCACATGATTTACACCATTGGCATCTGTATAGTTAAAAAATGGTGAGGCTGCCAGCTCGTCAAAATTAATCTCAACCCCGTAATTGGCAGCTCTCCAAACAGCTTCCTGATTCGAGATGGATTCTGCTGCCGTCACTCCTCGTACAAAAGGCAGTGGCCAGTCGTAAGCATAATTAGGGATACCCATTAATATTTTATTTGGATCAATGACGGATACGCCGTATTGCAATACTCTTCTCATATTATTTAACGGCGCAGTTGCCATGGGCGGTCCATAGGTGTACCCCCATTCATAGGTCATTAAAAGTACTTTATCAGCCACAGCTCCAATTGTCGGGTAATCATGAGCCTCATACAACAGCCCCGTCATTGTTCCTGAGGTTTTCGGAGCAAGTGCAACAAGAGTGATAAACCCTTCTTGATCCAGCCGGGTATTCACTGCCGTGATGAAATTCAAAAATGCTTGCTTATCCTCCGGTAGAATGAATTCAAAATCGATATCCAGCCCCTGGTAACCTTTAGCCTTCATGTTTGCAACAATGGCTTCGATCAATGCCGCCTGACCTGTCGGATTCGCGAACATGTCATGTGCTATTCCGGTATCAAAGGCTCCCTCTGCATTCATCGGAGCCAGCATCATAATCGGAGCAACTCCGAATTCCTGAGCTAGAGCAATCAGTTCCGAATCATCAATTGGAACCAATTCCCCCTGGGCATTGAATCCATAGGTAAAAAGAGATAGGTAGGTTAGAAAGGGCAAGGTTTTTCTTAATACCGTCTTATCAATAAAGGGGTATGCATAGCCGTTCAGTACTAGGGTATCAATCTTTTCATCTCCCGCATAAGTAATAACAAGCACTTCTCCCGGAACCAGCGCCGGTCCAGTGGCCTTCTGGGGATTATTTTGCCGGATCTGATTGACACTCACATCATATTGTCTGGCTATTGACACCAGCGTATCTCCGGACACAACTGTATGGGTGACCTCCGGTATCCGTATCCCTATGCTTTGGCCTACAACCAGCCTTTCCGGATTAGGCAGTTCATTTTGCAGGATGATCTGCTCCTGTGATATGTTATATTGCTGTGCAATTGAAGTCAGGGTATCTCCTTGCTTTACAACATGGATGGTCATTGCTTCCTTTGCCTCCGCCCAATATATTTCATATTAGTATATGCTTAAGAAAATAGTTTGTGAAATGCTTGCATCAAAAGTTGTCTTATCATATAATAAGCATCAAGACCACGAAAGAATGACAGAACAGGAACCGGGAGGTAAACATGAATAACTTTAAAGAAATATCACCAGAATTAATTAAGAAAAACATCTTTCACTCCATAGGAAAGGATTGGATGCTGATTACTGCAAACGATGGTGAAAAAACCAATACAA
This sequence comes from Bacillota bacterium, assembly GCA_023392995.1. GTDB lineage: Bacteria > Bacillota > Clostridia > Lachnospirales > Lachnospiraceae > Mobilitalea. The sequence goes on along the minus strand of JAEWMZ010000353.1, from coordinate 3,194 downwards.
TGACTGCTTCCTGGGGCGGCTTAGGTGTTATGTACGGTAAAAATGTTGCTTTTATCGTTGTAAGACCCCAACGCTACACCAGAGAATTTATAGATAAGGCGGAAAACTTTTCCCTTTGTTTCTTAGATAAGAGCTATCGTAAGATTTTAAACTATTTGGGAACCGTCTCCGGGCGTACCGAGGATAAGATTGAAAAATCAGGTTTAACTCTGGTACAGGAAGAGGATGCCCCTTATTTTGGTGAAGCGAAGCAGGTCTTTATCTGCCGTAAGCTGATTAGACAGCCTCTGGAAGAGAGCTCAATTTTAATAGAAAAGCTTGATTCAACCTTTTATCCGAATGACGATTATCACATTCTTTATGTAGCGGAGATCACAAAATCCCTCAAGGCTGTACGATAAAGAAAACCCGGAATGATACTGTTATGCCTTTCTCATAGCACTGGCACCAGACAGTAGCATTCCGGGTTTTCTTTTGGGAGACGATATGGTGCTCTTAACCTTCCCTTTTATTTTTCAATTCCTTTTCTTGCAGGGATGCCTTGATCATAGGGATGCTTTACTTTCACAATCTCGGAAACATAATCAGCCAGCTCCATCAATTCCTCTGCCGGATCTCTTCCGGTCAAAACCACTTCTAACTGCTCCGGTTTATGTCGAAGGAACTCTAATAACCTCTGCCTGTCAATGAATTCATAATGATAGGTGGCAATGATTTCATCCATAATCAGCATTTGGTATTCTCCGGTTCCCACAGCTGCAAGAATTGTCTCCAGATAATTTCCGTATGTCTCCCTCGCCTGCTGCTTTGTTTCCTCCGACATCCGAAAATAAAATCCAAAGGTTTCACCGCACAGCTCCAGCTGGATATTTTCTATCCCTTTTAATACGCTTAATTCACTGGACTTGTTATCCTTTAAAAACTGTGAGAATAAGACCCTTCCCCCACTGCCCGCACAACGTATACCTAGTCCAACTGCGGCGGTTGTCTTTCCTTTTCCGTTTCCTGTATAGATATGTGTTAATCCTTTCATCGCTGCTCCTGTCTGTGTAACCCTACACTCTTTTTTCTAGGATTCGATTGTTTCATTTAATATAGCATAGATTTCCGGCATATTCAGGTGCTGCCTGAGGGCATCTGCTAATATATTGTATTGCAGCTCCTTATGCTCCGAATAATCCCTGGAACTAATCTGCTCCAAATCGATGTTCTTTGCTTTCGCAAGACAAGAAATAACCTTTGCTGCTATCTGCTCCTTATCAAAGATACCATGGATATAGGAGCCATAGATATTTCCCTGATATGTCCCATCCAACTTTTCTACACCGTCAACAAGGTTAGATACACTGGTCATGGCAGGCAATTCCTCACGAAAATTAGAGATCCCCATATGAATTTCATAGCCTTCCACAGCCTCACCACTTAAAGCTGACAGAATTCCTTCCACCTGGCCAAAGCTTCCCACCACTCGGGTTCGAATCTTGCTGCCTTGAAATATGGTATCCATAGGTAATAAATTCATGCCCTTAATCACTCCGCCTGCTTCTACGCCGTCGGGGTCACTGATATTATCACCTAGCATCTGGAAGCCTCCGCAGATTCCAAAGATCACTTTATTTTCGGCTGCTTTCTTAAGGATCGCTGCTTCTAATCCGCTCTGTCTCAGCCACAGCATGTCTTCCATCGTATTCTTTGTTCCGGGAAGAATAATCATATCCGGATTCTTCAGTTCTGATACCGTACCAACATAGCGAAGGGATACCCCCTTGATATTCTCAAGGATATTAAAGTCTGTAAAGTTCGAGATTTTGGGCAGTCGGATGACTGCGATATCAATCAGCTCCACTTCTTTTTTCATTGAAAAGCGCTCTGTAAGACTGTCTTCCTCCTCAATGTCCAGATGCAAATAAGGTGTTACGCCCAGAACCGGTACATTAGCCTTTTCTTCCAGCATAACTACCCCCGGATCAAGAATGCTCTTATCTCCACGGAATTTATTTATGATCAGCCCCTTTACGTAAGGCTTCTCATCCTCCTCCAAAAGCTCCATCGTTCCTAAAAGCTGCGCAAACACACCTCCCCGGTCGATATCTCCCACAATCAGTACCGGAGCCTTCACCAGCTTTGCCATACCCATGTTTACAATATCCTCGTTCTTTAGATTGATCTCTGCAGGACTTCCTGCACCTTCAATTACAATGATATCATAGTCTTCTTCCAGCTTATGATAGGCCTCTAAAATATCTGGAATCAACTGCTTCTTAAAAGCAAAGTACTCCCTGGCATTCATGTTTTTACGAACTTCACCATTCACGATCACCTGTGCCCCGGTATCCGAGGTGGGTTTTAGCAGGATCGGATTCATCAGGACGGAAGGTTCGATTCCCGCTGCCTCTGCTTGCATTACCTGAGCTCTTCCCATCTCTAGTCCCTCTTTTGTGATATAAGAATTCAGTGCCATATTTTGTGATTTAAAGGGTGCAACCTTATAGCCATCCTGTGCAAATATTCGGCACAAGCCTGCTGTAATCAGACTTTTCCCTACGTTAGACATAGTACCCTGTATCATTATTGCTTTTGCCATTCCTTTACCGCCTCCTCTAATACCTTTATGAGTTGTATGTTTTCCTGATAATTTCTTACAGCAATCCGGTAATAACCTTCTCCTAAACCCTGGTAATTACTGCAATCCCGGATTAGAATTCCCCTCTCGTAGCAATACGGGGTCAATCCGGCTGCTGCCTCAAAAAAGATGTAATTTGCTCTGGAGTCGTATACCTCAAAGCCCAGCTTCGTCAGCTCCTCAATCAAATAACTTCTTTCTTTCCTAATTAATGCGAGAGAAGTCTCAACATAGTCCACTTCCTTCAAGGCTGCTACCCCTGCCAGCTGTGCCGGAATTGAGACATTCCAGGGCTGTGATACCCCTCGCATTTGGGATAAAAATTCCAGGTTGGAGGATATTCCGTAACCCAATCGCAGACCTGGCATGGCATATAATTTTGTAAATGCTTTTAATATCATTAAGTGCTTTGTATTTTCAACCTGTTCTCGTACGGAATACGCATTCCCCTCTTTCACAAAATCCAGGAAGCATTCATCCACCACCAACCAAATCGACAGAGCCTCACATTTTTGAATAATCCGATCCATCAGGCTTCTCTCTGTAAGATTACCGGTTGGATTATTGGGAT
>JAEWMZ010000352.1 GCA_023392995.1 Bacillota bacterium | reverse complement strand
CGAAGCAGCCTCTGCTGCCGGCATGGGATAAGATCTGACCGCTGCTGTAGTTTGTGTTGGAATAGTCTGAACTGTTCCCTTTGTATCCTTATATTTTAGATACCATTTGTTCTGAAATTTATACTGTTTGGAACTCTTTGTGAAGCTGTCGATCGGATCATAAGTAACTTTTTCACCTGACTTTACACCGATACGATCTGTTGTAAGGTGTCGAAGATAATTACCATCTTTATCGATTGCTACCGCATTGTATTGATAAGATGTATTCTTATCCTTTTTATCAAAGACCATCCTTATCGTCAAGGTGGAGCCTCCGGCGGCATCCGGTGCACGAAAACTTACTGTATTTCCAGTGTAAGGTCCTTTCTGTTTGATAGCTTCACTGTCCCTGTCTTTGTAACTATAGTTCCATTCTGAGGTATATTCATAAGTAGCTCCGCTAACATTTATTGTGTTTTGGGTTAGTGTATATGGAGGAATCACTTCATCATAGATCGCATTTTTATCATAACCTAATAGATTAGAGTTGAGCACATTATTATTGGTATCAACGGCTATTACTTCGACCTTGAAAGCAACACTCTTACTAAGTATATATTTAAAATTATAATAGCCTTTTAAATAATTAACCGTTTCAGTCGACCAGGGAGCTTCTGCTAACATCTCCTGATAACCATAGACGTAGGTATCAAGCGTCTTATTACCTTGGAAGATTTCAAATACATTGTTAAGATACACTACTGCACTACCATTTTTAATTAGAGAGTCACCTGTAATGCCAAGTTTTGATGCTGCTTTCTTGAAATCTTTTTCCATGATCACATATTCTGTCGTTTTGGTAATTCCATTATCCTTTTCGTCACCAAAGACAAATGGAACATAAGCAACGTTAATACTAGCATTGCTTCCAGTTGTAAATTTTTTCGATTTATCATACTCATCTCTAGCCATTTTAAAATATATGGTTCGGTAACGAATAGAATTATCATCAGCACTATTATGGGTACCTGTTTGGATAATTTTATTATCTAATACTACTGTTCTTTGAATACCATTTGATCCGCCCTCAATTTTAACCCATTGTGCTGATGCTATATGCAAATTACTGATACTTCCTGATAAGATTAATATGATAATAAGAAAAGGGAATAATTTTGAGAGTTTTATATGTCTATTAAAAATCCGCAATATTAATCAACTCTCCTTTTGTCATATAAGAGTTCATCCCATATTCCGAAACACACTCCTATGTTATTAGGGTTCTTCGTATCATACCATCCAAGTTCAATTTCATAATATGCTTCCTTCCATTTACCTAATGAATATTTATTTAAGTTTACTATCGGGTATCTAGTGTAAAGAAGTTTTCCGTAAGGGTTTTGCATAATCAATGTCTCTGCATTTGCTCCATACTCAACGGCAGATGACAAAATACGATATTTTACATATACCCTTAATACATATCTTCCTCTATAGTAGTATAGTGATGATCCATCTAATGCAATTTTAGAACTTTCTACTATAGTCTTATTGGATTTCATTTCTTTTATGTATTGTTGGATATACCCCTTTTCTTGTTTATTCAGATTATCATGCCCATTACTATAGTCGGATGCTAAGAGTTTATTTACCCACTCATCATTAATTGTTCGATAATCTGCATTAAATACACATTCTGTATAAGTCTTTACTTTTTGTACCCAAGAATCTAAATTTTCTTCTTTCACAAGCTTAAAATGATCAAAATCTGTAATCTTGTCAATATCTTTTGGAGATGCATATTCCTCCAAATATACATAAGGAATTTTTTCACCTGTTCTAGGATTAACTTTATTCTGACCCTCATACCCAAACTTCCAATCATAATATCTATTGGGAAAACTTTCGAGGATGTACGGATAATACTTCGCATACTTTGGAAGGTTGGTTGTCCTGATCAGCTGACCATCCGGACTAATTTTTGCCCTCTTGTTTGGGTCTTTAACTAATGAAATTACCTCTTTTGCAGCGCTTGTTGTAACATATCCATTTCCCTTAAAAGATCTATTTTGAATATAATAGCCATTGCTGTAGCCTTTGATAATTCCCTTAGCAAAAACCTTCGCTACCGCTTCCCTCTTTTCTGCCGCCACTTTTTTTATATCCGAGATTCGTTTTTCAAGTACACAAGAGAGTAGCTTATTATCTATCTTATCCCCATTCAAATATTCATCAGCTCGGTTCGCCAACACTGCTAGATCAGTCCTAGTAAGATATCCTGTATACTGATTGAATTCACCCTCTTTTATGATCCCTGCTACTTTTGCAGCTTCTACATAGGGTTCCTCCAAACTGGTGTCAATTTGTAACTTTAACTCCGTTACCAATAGCTTCACGAACGCATTGACCTTTATGTTTTCAGCAGCCTCTACTGACTGTGTTGGTATACTAAGTGTTACCCACATTGCTACTGCCATTAATATACTTCCCCATTTCTTTCCTTTGAATATCTCCTTTATGCTCTCTTTCTCCTTCATACTTTCTTTCCCCTTCCCCTTTTGTTATGCCATTCTAGGCATTATACAATTGTCTAAAAACAATCCTCAACACGTAATTATATTATAATATGGATGTATTGGTCGTTGCAAGTCGTGTATAGGAATTATTGAGATAATTAACCAGTATTTCCTATATTCTCAAGTCATGTATCTAAATGCGGTATGATCTGACTTTATACTTCTGCTCTCATAATAAAATAGAGCAAACCAACTAAATAAGCTTGCTCCAAAATAATAAGTTTATCCAATACTAACGGTTTTTGGTTGCAAGACTGCTACTTCTCAGGTGTGGAAATTGTCTTATACTATGCTTTAGAAAATATATATTTCAAATCCGCAAAAGTAATCTCATCCCCAAACTTAATCTCTTTTTTCTGATAGGTTAACAGCATCTCTCCATTTAGATAGGTGCCATTCGTAGAGTTGAGATCTGTAAGAAAATAATCCTCACCTTCCTGTGTTACCTTTGCGTGATATCTGCTGATGACATCCTTTTCAATGCAGTAATCTACATTATTACGAAACTTACCGATGAAGAAGGGATAATGCTCTATCATTATATCGGGATTAGCTCCCTGGAAAGACTTTAGGATACATATTTCCGGACTGCGCAGCTCTTCATTCAATAAACAGGTTGGATTATAGCTCAGATCCAGGTTAGCTTCCTTTCTCACTCCTTCGATCCCATACATATCCTGATCAGATAATCTCTGCTTCTCATTCCCTAGAGTTTCATTCTGCTCTAAATGATCTAATATATTTATATTCTTTTTGGGAAGCTTTTCACTCTCGAGTCTTATTTCACTCTCATCCGTTAATATTCTATTCTTTCTCTCCATCTCAAACTCTATCACTGTATTCTTTATAGCTTTCTTATCAGCTGCTTTGTAATTTACTCCATTCCTAATTGATTCATTTGAACCTGCCAATTTATTACTTAGTTCATTCTTATTTGACCTTTCCTTATCTAGCCAATCCTTTTTATTAAGCATATCATTTTTTATTAACAATGCTTCTCTTCGCCCTTCCCTCTCCATTTGTTTTCTGGAAAAACTCTCCACATCTATATTGATATACTCCTGCGTCTTAGCCATCTTAGTAATTCTATTTCTTTTATCGAGAATCTTTTGTATCAGATACGCCTCTACGCACAGCAAGATGAGGCAGAATGCAAATAGTTTACTATAATCGACCCGATTACCAAAGGAATTAAACAGTACCTTTGATAAGATGCATAACACCGTTACTACGATACCTCCGAGAATACAGCCCAAAAGATACAGATACGTTCTTAATGGATAAACAGTGATTTCCTTTTCTCCTTCTATTTTTTCTTCTATCGCGGGAATTCTTTTTTTGGTTTGTTGCTTATCTGCTTTAACAGCTTTTTGTATCTCTATTTGCTCTCTGCCCAAGTCCCTCTTTGAAGTGGGTTTAGCAAAAACTTGCTTGGTAATATTTTTATTACTTTTATTATTTTTTTCCTCATTCTGACTTATAACGTCATTATGTTTTCCAACGAATTTTTGCTGTTGCTTTATATGCTGTCCTTCTTTGTCTTTTCCTGCTTTGTATTCTCCCTCGTTATTTTGTCCTCCTATATATTGTTCCTCTTTGTACTGCTTCTCCTCATAAGA
>JAEWMZ010000271.1 GCA_023392995.1 Bacillota bacterium | reverse complement strand
TTATCGAGGAAGCGGATATGGAAGCGATCTTTAAAAAAATTGATTCTCTGGAGCAGCTGCTGGACCGGCAGAGAAGCAACTCCCTGGAGGTGAAGCTGGAGCTGTCCCATATGGTAAATGATATCTTTAAGCGCTTTGATAGCGGCTTTCAAGAGGATAAGGATGTGTTTGCCTTCCAAAAGCAAATTATTAATTCCGAGGAACTGAAGGAAGCAATAGAGATCATAAGGGATTTTTTAAAGAATATCATCGCTGAAAACTCCATCGGCAGGGCAGATAATACTGAGATATTAATAAAAAAAGCGGTTCAGTACATTAATGATCATTATAATAAAAAGATATCCTTGGAGGATATAGCAGGGTATGTGGGAATCTCCAAATATTATTTCTCCGTGCTGTTTAAAAAAGAAAAGGATATTACCTTTTCCGCCTATCTAAATTCTGTGCGAATTGACAAGGCAAAACAGCTGCTGAAAAACCCCCAGACAACCATTAATGATGTGGTAGATGAGATCGGTTTTAATGATGCTCAGTATTTTAGCAAAACCTTTAAGAAATATGTTGGAATGACGGTGACAGAATACCGTGGCAAATACGAGAAATAGAATTGGTTCGCAAACCACGTTGATCTGGAAATGAATGAGAAATAAAGGAAAGTTTAGAATGCGTGAAAAGCGTGGAAAATAGCGACTTTTCACGCATTTTCTTCAGAAATTTGCATAAATGGGAAATAATAGAAAATATTTGGTTTTTTATTAACAAAAATGTTGATTTCTATAACATTATCATATAAAATGGAAGTCAGAGTTCTTTGAGTACTTGATCGTGGGATGTGCTTGATTACAATGGATTCATAGCTTTCATTCCGAAGGAAATGATTTCAAGTACAAAGGAAAAGATTCGACATAAAATGAGTATTTATGCATGTGGAATTAATATATATATATAATAGAATTGTGTATGATAGGGGTATTTATAAATGGAAGCGTTAGAATGCAGATGGTATTATAATGCTACCAAAATATCATCGCAGATTATAGCAAAGTGGGGCGTTCAGCGTGGTACAATGAGTTTTCAGACATGCCCTGGCAGAAAGAAATAGAATTTCATTGCATCGATGGGGGCTGTCTATGTTGTATTTACTTGTGGGAGTTTTAGCGTTTGCGCTTTTTTTTGTATATGATATCAATAGTGTGGTTTTTAAAAATAAGCTGTTATCCGGATGCTTTATCCTCGGAGTTATCTTATTAGGCGGCTCCACCCTTGGAATCGTAGTCAGCTCCGGAGCTTTGATTCAGATCAATGCGTTCGATATAATACTATACGGCAGCCTTGCAGTGATTTGCTTTTTTCTTTTGATTTATACCTTATTCTTTGCACTGCCTTTTCAGGAGACCTATCTTGAGCAAAGGGAAGCTCCAAAGATATATAAGGCTGGGATGTACGCTTTATGCAGGCACCCGGGAGTGCTTTGGTTTATCGGATTTTATCTTTTTTTGGGATTGCTGCTTAAGCTTCCGTTGCTTACAACAGCAGCAATTGTTTATAGTCTTTTCAATCTTTTTTATGTTATCTTTCAGGATAGCTGGACGTTTATGAAGCTATTTTCCGATTATGCTTTATACAAAGAAGAGACCCCATTTTTGTTACCGAGTTTAGAAAGTATCAAGCGTTGTATACAGACTATATAAGCAAAGAGGTACGCTAGGATGAGATTTGAGGAGAAACTAAAGAATCAGAATACGAAGGATATCTGGGAAGAATACTGCGGTTTTTTAGATCTGAATATAGAAGCCTATATGAATATTCAAAATCGATTGATGCTGGAACAAATCTCTGTTTGGAGTGAATGTGAGCTTGGCAGGCAGATGCTGAAGGGAAAGCAGCCAAAAACAATCGAGGAATTCAGACGCATGGTGCCCTTAACTACCTATGGGGATTATGCGGATATTTTACTGCAGAAAAAGGGAGAGATGCTCCCTGGTGATCCGATTGTCTGGCTTCAAACCACCTGGGAGGGCGGCAAGCATCCGATCAAGGTTGCGCCCTATACCAAAAGTATGCTGGATACTTACCGGAATAATGTCATTACCTGTCTGATTCTTTCCACAAGTCAGGAAAGGGGAAGCTTCCATGTTCGAGCTACGGATAAAATTCTTTATGGACTTGCGCCCCTTCCCTATGCAACAGGGCTTTTTCCGCTATTGTTAAACCAGGAGATTGATATTGAATTTCTGCCTCCGGTAAAAGAGGCAGTGAACATGTCCTTTGGCGAGCGAAATAAAAAGGGCTTCAAGCTGGGTTTGGAGAAAGGGATTGATTTATTCTTTGGAGTAGGAAGTGTAACCTATTATATTAGTACTTCCCTATCCAGTATGGCTAAGGGTTCTTCGGTGTCTTCCGGCAGCTCCGCTAGCAGCATGCTGAAATACTCCCCCAAGATGGTAATGAAGTATCTGACGGCGAAGCATCGCTGCAAGCAGGAGGAACGAGAGCTAAAGCCGAAGGATCTATTCAAGCTGAAGGGCTTTATGTGTGCCGGAACAGATTGTGAATGCTATAAGGATGATCTGGAGGATCTGTGGGGCATCCGCCCAATGGAAATCTTTGCTGGAACAGAGCTTTCCTGTATCGGAACGGAGACCTGGACCCGAGATGGAATGTATTTCTTTCCGGACGCATGCTTCTATGAATTTATACCGGAAGCAGAAATGTATAAGAACCTGGACGATTCCGATTATCAACCAAAAACCTACTTGATGAATGAAGTGATACCGGGTGAAAAGTATGAGCTGGTGATCAGCGTATTAAAAGGCGGAGCCTTTGTTCGGTACCGGATCGGGGATGTCTATCGCTGTGTCGGACTGACAAGCACGGAGGACAAGACCCAGATACCCCGTTTTAAATATGTGGATCGCGTGCCTTGGATTATTGATATTGCCGGCTTTACCCGTATTTCGGAGCAATATATACAGGATGTGGTAGAGCTGTCCGGTCTGCCCATAGAAAATTGGGTCGCAGTAAAGGAGTTCAACGAGCAGAACCGACCCTTGATTCACATGTATGTTGAAATGAAAGAGGACGCGGTTGTAAGTACTGCGGTTAGCCAGGATATTCTTAGAGAACATTTGTCCATCTATTTTAAATATTTTGACAATGATTATAAGGATTTAAAACGTATCCTGGGGGTCGATCCCTTAAAAATTACAATCCTGAAATGCGGAACCTTTGAGGCTTATGAAAGAGCTGCGGGAAGCCCCATCCGGCATATGAATCCCTCTATTTATGAGGTGAAGGAGCTGCTATCCCAGGAAGAGGATGATTTTAAAGTAATACGAAGGGAGGTATTCCATGGGTAATTTTGCATACATTCCGATTATTGCTTTAATAGGCTATTCCTTTTTGCTGCTGGCCTTTCTGGCTGCGAAGAAAAGTCCTTTGATTAATGCATTTCTGGGGATCTTAGTGGCTATG
>JAEWMZ010000277.1 GCA_023392995.1 Bacillota bacterium | reverse complement strand
AGGGAGGTATTCCATGAAAAAGCTAATACTTACCCTTGGAGCAATACTCATATTCAGCCTTATGACCTCAACAGTTTATGCGGGTACAATCAATCAATACGAACAGGAGCTGATCAGTCTGGCGCAAGGTCTTTATGAATATGATGGAGTCGATTATCAGGTGGCTCCGGCCTATATCAATAAGCTGATCGCCTACGTAAACGGAAAGGATGTTGATCTGACCGCAAAACAGCGGGATGAGGCTGTTACAATGGCATTTAACAGCGTAGCACAGGGAGTTCGGGAGGGTTATCTTATTCCGGCAGCACAGGCGAATGGAGATAGCTCCATCGAGGTTCCCGAAGAAAGGCTGGAAGAAAAGGCAAAAGACCCGGAAGATAGTACTGTTGTTAAAAAAGGCAGTACTACCGAGTCAGAAGGCAGTGTCAAGGGAGTAAAAGGCAGCGCTAAAGTGCAGGAAGGCAGCGGGAAGGATCGGGCGGATCGTGTGAAAGTTCAGACTGACAATACAAAGGTTCAGTCTGGCTCCGCAAACAAGCAAAAGCTGATGAGTGAAGGTGACCAAGGGCAGAATACGAATAAGAGCGACGAGGGGAATACAAAAGAGAGGGAAGAGATTACTACAGATCAGAAAGCAAGTGAGGTTATAGATCAGGAGATTACGGAACCGTCAGAAGAAGCCCAGGATCAAACGACTGGGGAAAGCGATATTATTAAGAACACTGGGTACGATTTGAGTATAACAGTTTTTATGATGATAGGGATGGGAATGCTTATGACATTAGGTATGTATGTAACTTTTCGATATAACTTATTCGCTCAACGCCATGAAGAGTAGACTCCGTATCCTACTGACCTATACAAGGCTGTCCCTGCTGTATCTGGTGCTTGGTGGTATTGTGCTATGCCTGGGCGGAAGCCCGTTTGCCTCCTATCTCCTGGCGAAGGGGAAGATGGTTATCACAGAAGGAGCACCACCGGTGACGGAAGCATTTACTACCAGGATTCCAAAGGTAATCGCTGAAACGACAGGTATCTCGGAGCTGAGCGAAATCCAGATACCCCAGCAAGATTCACGCTATGGAACCATCTCCTGTGAACAGCCGGCAATGGCGGCTCCGATCTACTATGGAGACAGCAAGACTGCGTTGGAGAACGGAGTAGGTCAATACCCCAATGGCAATATGCCCGGAATGGGAAAGCCGATTCTCATCGGAGGGCATGACGGAACCTACTTTGCAGCCCTTGCCAAGGTGAAGATAGGGGATATCATTCTGATTAAGACCGACTACGGACAGTTCCGCTACAGCGTGGAATCTAAGAAAATATTTGATCAGTCCGATAATACCGCCTATGATCTGTCCCAGAAGAAGGAGCAGTTAATCTTATACACCTGCTATCCCTTCGGACAGCTGGTAGGAAGCCGGAAGCAGAGATTCTTCGTCTATTGTGAGCCGGTTATAGAATTATCAAACAGGATTGGAGGAGATGAGAATGAAGCTGGATAAAGCAGGGCTAACCCAGATCACGAGCTCAGGCTTTGCAGTACTTCTTACAATATTATTCACCCTTCTATTCCTTGGAGCCTCCGGTTATATTGGCTTATTTCATAATCGGGGCATTACGGCGGCTATGAATAAAAGCGGTTATTATGAAGGGCTGTATCAGGATATTACAGATAGCACAGCAGCGGTGGCAGCAGAAGCAGGCTTACCGGCTTCCGTGCTTACCGATGTAATCACCCTGAAAAAGGTATATATTAACGGAATTAACAGTACAGAGGCTTTGTTAAGGGGAGAAGAGGCAGTGATTTTGACAGACAGCTTAAGTGAGAAGCTGAAGGCCAATATGAACCAGTACATAATAAGTCAGGGAAAAGCAGTCACAGAAGAGACAGAGCAGCGATCGAAAGCCTTCCTCGACCGAGTAAGACAGGTATATCAGGATAGGCTTCAGCTGAAGTTCATGAGAGATCTATATCAACTAAGAAGGAGCTACCGGGACAGGAGCATGCTCTTGCTGCCGATCCTGGCGGTGTTGATTAGTGTGTTGTGCTTCTTCCTTATCAGGACGCAGCGGCATTTCTACCTGGGAATCCGGTATATTACCTGTTCCATGATTGCAGCCTCCCTGTTGATCCTGATCATGGGGGGAGTCCTTTCGCTAATAAGACCCTTCGGCAGCTTAGCCCTTTCACCAGAATATTATCAGAGCTTTATTGAAGCAGCAGGGGCTGGTATGATCAAAGTCCTTTTCCTGTTAGCCCAGGGTGGACTCACTATATCACTGGCGCTTATCCTAGTCACAGGTTATCTAAAAAGCAGAGTCAGCAATCAATTAAGAAATATACAGATCGATTAAGGAGCTTACCATGGGGATGAATTATAAGGAAGAGATAGAGCTGGATCTGCTGGAGCTGATCTATGGTTTAAAATCACAGGTATGGACGATTCTATTGGCAGGAATTGTTGCAGCATCAATCTTTGGGTTGGTCAGCAGTTTTTTAATTACACCGATGTATGCCTCAACCACAAAGCTTTACATATTGACAAAGTCAACTTCCATTACCAGCCTGGCCGATATCCAGCTAGGCACCCAGCTGACCCAGGATTATATGGTGCTCATTAAGAGCCGTCCGGTGGTAACAAAGGTAATTGAGAATCTGGAGCTTACGATGAGCTATGAAGAGCTGGTAAGGAGGATCAGCGTTAGTAATCCTTCCAACACACGAATACTGGAGATTAAGGCGGAATATCCCAATGCATATGTGGCAACGCAGATTGTAGATGAATTTGCAGAGGTAGCCGCACATCAGATTGCGGAAATTATGGATACCGAGCAGCCCAGCATTGTGGAAAAGGGCTATACCACAAGTATACCCTATAGCCCCAATACGAAGAAGAACACCATTCTTGGCGGTATCCTTGGGATTATGCTGGCAGCAGGAATCGTTGTTGTACGACAGCTGATGGATGATACGGTAAAGACGTCGGAGGAGATCGAGAAGTATCTGGGTTTAAGTACCCTTGGCTTGATCCCCATGGAGGAGAGGAGGAATGTTCAGCCCCAGACAGGTAAGAGAAGGATAAAAAAGAATAGAGTAGTAGAAAAGAAAGGTGCATAAGCGTATGGACGGTCAGATTGCAACGATTACCAGAGAGGAATTGGATTACAATACGAATGAAGCCTATAAGGCGCTGAGAACGAACATACAATTCTGCGGGGACGAGGTAAAGGTACTTACCCTAACAAGCTGCACACCGAATGAAGGAAAGACAATGGTATCCTTCAATCTGGCAGTGGCCTTTGCTGCGGTTGGAAAAAGAGTAATCCTGGTAGACGCTGATCTGCGCAAATCCTTGCTGCTTGGCCGCTATAAGGTGGGAGAGGTGGAATATGGCTTAAGTCACTATCTATCCGGCCAGCGAAGCCTGGAAGAGGTGCTGCTGCCTACTGATATTGAACATATGGATATTATATTCGCGGGCAGTCATTGTCCGAATCCGGCAGAGCTGTTGAATCATAGACGCTTCATAGACTTAATTGCCAGTCTGCGGGAGGAATATGATTATGTCATAATTGATACACCGCCTCTGGGTTCCGTCATTGACAGTGCGATTGTAGCGAAGATCTCCGACGGTGCAATCCTGGTAATCGAAGCAAATGCCATCAGCCATCGCTTCACACAGAATGTGAAGGAGCAGCTGGCAAAGAGCAATTGCAGAATTCTGGGAGCAGTACTGAATAAGGTGCCACTGAACCGCAAGGGCTATTACGGGAAATACTATGGCAAATATTATGGCGGATATTATGGTAACAATTAGTACGGAAAATAGGGTGAATTATACAAAAATGTAATAATTTGTTGACATATTAAACTATGGCTATTATAATTGTGATTTAAGAAGTGGTAAAATATAGGTATTGCGTACTATATTACTGGGAAATATTTCTTAAAAGGACGGGGGAGCACTAATATGGATTACCTGGTTTTATTCACAAGGCTGATAGACTTAGGCTATAATTTTGGATATGACAGAATTATAGTATTCATAGCAACCATTGTTGTACTTTTGGTTGCACTAAGAATTAATATTAAGATATCGAAGAGGAATCATCTATATCTTAAGCAGAAGAAGGAAGACAAGCTTCTGAATGTTGTGAAGGAGAATGAGGTTGCCTGATGAAGAGGGAGAATGCTAGAATAACCGGCTGGCTAACGTTATTTGTAGATTATATTAGTATGGTATGCTCCTTTGTTATTGCCGGTTATATCAGGGGTGATATCTTAAGTTACAGTTTGCATGGCGGAATCTATACGAATGCAATTATAGTTCTTACTTTATCAAACATTATTGTGGGCTACATGGGGAGTAGTAACGATAATATTGTTAAGAGGGGATACTTTGAAGAGTTTATATCAATACTTAAGGATCAAGGCAAGATAGCTTTGATCATCTTTGTATATATGTTTGCTATAAAAGATAGTGGGAATTATTCTAGAGTATTTCTAGGGTTATTCTTTTTATTCAATATTCTGTTTACCTATGTTTTCCGAAGCTACATGAAGTTAATTCTGTTGCTGGGCTATAAGAAAAGCGCAGCTAGTAATAAAGTCATGCTTGTCACCACCTCCAAAGACGCGCAAAATACAATAAGGAAGATCCGCCGTGAATATGAATGGCAGATATATGTAACCACGATTGCGCTTCTGGATCGGGACAGAGTTGGTGATATGATTGAGGGAGTTAAGGTGGTAGCCAATCGGGAGAATATATATGAGGCCGCAAGGCTGAACGTTGTGGATGAAGTATTCATCTGCATTCCCCGTAATATGAACATTGATCTTGAGGAAATGGTGCTTGAGTTCGAGAAGATGGGTATTATAGTACATATACAATTAGATATGCTAAGAACCATGAAGCTGAAGCATAAGGTGATTGATGAATTCGCCGGACATCCGGTGATTACCTTTTCCACTATATTATTCGATTCGAAGCATGCGGTATTGAAGCGTGCTATTGATATCCTAGGGGGATTGGTGGGGTGTGTGCTTACAGGAGTTCTTACGTTGTTCCTGGCGCCTATTATATGGTTGGAGTCTCCCGGACCAATCTTCTTTACGCAGATTCGTGTTGGTAAGAATGGCAGGAGGTTCAAGATCTATAAGTTCCGCTCGATGTATATGGATGCGGAGGAGCGGAAGAAGGAGCTTATGGAGAAGAATGAGATGCAGGGGCTTATGTTCAAGATGACGGATGATCCCAGGATTACCAGGATTGGGAAGTTCATTAGGAAGACGAGTCTGGATGAATTCCCGCAGTTTATTAATGTGCTGATGGGGGATATGAGTCTGGTTGGGACTAGACCGCCGACGGAGGATGAGTTTGTTCAGTATGAAGGGCGGCATAAGAGGAGATTGATGCTGAAGCCTGGGCTTACTGGGTTGTGGCAGGTGAGCGGACGGAGTGATATTGATAACTTTGAGGACGTTGTGAAGATGGATTTGGAGTATATTGATAACTGGTCGATGAAGTTGGATGTGAAGTTGTTGGTGAAGACAATTGGGGTTGTTCTATTTGGTAGAGGAGCGAGATAAAAGAGCAGAAGTAATTGAAGGTAATGTGCCCAAAAAAGAATATGATGCACAGTTTAACGAATAATATACGAATCTCCTGAATTGGAGAATAGTGAAACATCTGATCGCAGTGTGAATATGGCTTATTCTGTTTGCGTATTAGTGGAATTTGTGGCAAGAATGAACAAACCCCCTGAGAGATAAACAGAATACTAGAAGAAAAGTAAGGATTTGTAATAATTTTATCATAGAGGAAAAGGTTTAAAGACCAGTAGTGCATTGATTACAGCATCTGAAAAAGGTAAAGCTAATGAAGAGTCGTCGGAAAGACGATCGGTAAATAGTAGGATAGGATGTATGCAGATATATTGATAAATGGATTTACGAGGGAGTGTATAGAACAGTGGTGAAGTCGTTGAATAAGAAACAGCTAAATATTGCGATGCTTGGTCACAAACGTATTCCTTCAAGAGAAGGTGGAATTGAAGTAGTCGTTGAGGAACTCTCCATTCGTATGATCAAGAAGGGACACAAGGTTGTTTGTTATAACCGTAAAGGGCATCATGTGGCTGGTACGGATTTTGATGTTGCGAAGAACAGTGAGTATAAAGGTGTAATACTTATCGATGTGTTGACCATCAATCGTAAGGGATTGGCGGCAATGACATCATCTGTTTTTGCTACGCTCAAAGCCTCTTTTTCTCAAGCTGATATTGTACATATCCACGCAGAAGGTCCTGCTTTTATGGCGTGGCTACCAAAACTTTTTGGTAAGAAGGTTATTGTAACTGTCCATGGTCTGGATTGGGCTAGAGCGAAATGGGGCAGATTTGCCAGCTGGTACATTAAATCAGGCGAGAAAAATGCAGTTCGTTTTGCAGATGAAATAATTGTTCTCTCTAAGGGCGTTCAAGAATATTTTCAAAAAGTTTATGGAAGAAAAACATTGATTATTCCAAATGGTGTTGACAGACCTAAGATTGTTCAAGCAAAAGAGATAAAGGAAAAGTGGGGGCTGGAGAAAGATAGTTATATCTTATTCCTGGGTCGCATCGTTCCGGAGAAAGGTATTCATTATCTTGTCGAAGCTTTTGGGAAAATAAAAACAGATAAGAAACTTGTAATTGCTGGAGGTTCATCTGATACGCAAAAGTATATAGATGAATTGAAGGCTATGGATAGTGACGTGATTTTTTCTGGATTCCAACAAGGAAAAGTTCTTGAGGAACTATATAGTAATGCATATGTTTATTGCCTTCCTTCAGATTTAGAAGGTATGCCACTTTCGTTATTGGAGGCAATGAGTTATGGAAATTGCTGTCTGGTTTCTAATATTGCTGAGTGTGCAGAGGTCGTTGAAGACAAAGCTACTACTTTCAAAAAGAGTGATGTGGCAGACCTAACTGAAAAGCTACAGATACTTTGTAACAATAATGGTCTAGTTGAAGAATTTAAGAGAACAGCACAGGATTTCATCTGCAGCAAGTATAGCTGGGATGATATGACTGATAAAACAATTGAATTGTATAAAGGAGTAGAAAGTTTTTGAAAGGTATTATTCCTACAGACGGTTTAGGAAACTATCACTATCAATTAACAAATAGTTACATCAAAATAGATACTATTATTACAAGATAATAATTTATATACACGATCGTTGTAATGTAGGAAAGATAATATGGGTAATGGGCATTAGTTTGGTGTTAATCTTATATATGCAGTTCAGCTGTCTCGATTAATAGAATTCGGGAAAATGGTAAGGTGATTTCTAGTGAGGAAAAGCCGGTGTAACCTAAGAACATTCCTGAGTCGCAGGTGCTAAGCAATATAGCAGAATTAAGATACGCGTGTAATGACTTCTATTAAGCAGATGAAAGAGGCGTTTTGGCCTGGATTTTGTAGAAACTAAAAACAGTGATAATATAAGGGGGCAGCAAGTGTTGAGAGATATAGTGAAGATGAAGGTGCACATATCTTAGCGTTGAAGAACAGAAGCGTATTCGAATTAAGGATACTTTCAAATTTTATTTTTTAGATAAAAATTGTAATTGATTTGTGTATAATAGGTTTGATTCTTTATTTTGTAACCCTAAAAGCGAATAGAAGGTGAAAGGTTTTATTACTATGATCTCTGAGTATATAATAAAAACATATAATCGAATTTTATCGATAATCAAGTATATTGGTTGGAAGATTTTATTTGGATGTAAATTATCAAAAGGTTATAATACATTTTTTTATCCTGGCTGTAAAATGATGATTGAGCGTTCAGGAAAAATAAAGATTGGAAATTCATGCTTCTTTAATTATAACTGTTCATTCACATCCTTAGGTCATATTGTTATAGGAAATCAATGCATTTTTGGAGAAAATGTAAAAATTTATGACCACAATCACAAATGTACATTTGATGGAACTCCATTTAGGAGTCAAGGATACGAGATAGGGAGTGTGGAAATTGGCAGTAACGTTTGGATTGGGAGTAATACCATTATTTTGCCGAACGTAAAGATTGGTGACAATGTAATAATAGCCGCAGGCTCAATTATAACGAAATGTGTTGAAAGCAATTCAGTCCTAATACAAAAACGTCAGTCAACGGTGGTTAAATATGAATAAAAAACCTTTATTTAGTATTATAGTTCCTATTTATAATGTTGAAAAATTCTTAAAAGAGTGCATTGATAGTATACTGAAACAGACATTTACTAATTTTGAGATCATTTTAGTAGATGATGGTTCTATGGATTCGTGTTCAGAAATATGTGATTTTTATCAAGCAAAGGATGAAAGAATAGTAGTAATACATAAGAAAAATGGTGGATTAGTCAGCGCAAGAAATGCAGGAGTAAGAATTGCTAAAGGAACATATGTTGGATATGTTGATGGTGACGATTGGGTTGACCGATACTGGCTCGAGAAAGTCGCTAAAGTGATAGACGATAATAATCCATCTGTAATTAGTTATAATGCATTTAAAAGTATTGATGGAAAAAATATACCATTAAATACGACTGAATATTTTGGTTACTATAATCGTGAAGAAATCGAAGGTACTATAGTACCTAATATGCTATATAACTGTAATAAAAAGTTTTATTCATTTGGCGTATTACCTGCAGTTTGGTCGAAAATTGTTTACAGAGAAATCTTACTTTCAAATCTATGCGAAGATGAAAGGATTACATTTGGGGAGGATACAGCATGTTCATATTCAGTTTTATTAAATGCTTCATCTTATGTAGGCTTAGTTGACAATTTATATTATTATAGGCAGAATAATGGTGCTATGACAAAAGCATATGACATAAAAAGGTTTGAGAGAATTCATGTTCTATTTGAATACTTACAAAATCATTTGTTAGTGAAGGACAAAAGCCTAATTGAACAGTTTAGAAATTATAAAGTATTTTGTGTTTTTTTTGCGATTATAAACGAGGCAAAGTCTGCTGATGGGATTTTTAAAGTTGCTAATATAACAAAAGAAAAGATGAAGAAATGGAAATATCAAGAATACATAAATGATTTTAAGTCGAACAATTTTGGGTGGATATGGCATTTGTTTTTATTAGCAATTAAATCAAAAAACTATTTGTTATTAGTAGTTTTATGCAAAATTATAATTAAAGTAAAATATTCATATAAAAAATGAGGTATAAGAATGAGTAAAAAAAAAAAATTTGTGTAATTACGAGACATGCAATAGTGAATTATGGCTCATTTCTTCAAACAATTGCAACTCAGAAAATATTAGCAGATCTTGGATTTGAAGTTACTATTTTAGATTATATTAGGCCAGATGAAGAATATAAAAATGTGACTAAATTATTGTTAAGTCATTCTGCAAAATGGAATAATAACATATTTTCTAGGTGCATTTATAGGTTAATTCATGAACCAGATCATATTATATCAGGTAAAGCATTTGAAAAACAAAGAAACAAATATTTACATCTATCAAAAAGAATAAGTAATTTTGCTCAGCAAAAAAATGAGATTCCTGAAGCGCAGTACTACTGTACTGGTAGTGATCAAGTATGGGGAGAAATCGGAAGTGATGATTATGATGCTGCATATTTTCTGGATTTTGTAGATGAGAAAAAGGCTACCTGTGTAGCATTTGCATCGAGCTTTGGTAAAAATAACTATCCTGATAGTAGAATGGATATGTTTAAAGAGTTACTAAAAAAATATAATAAAATTACCGTAAGAGAAAAATCCGCTATTCATATTGTAGAGAAAGCTGGTAGACAAGCGGATATTATCCTTGATCCTACCCTTATTGTTTCCCGAAATTATTGGGAAACATTTGATATAACTAGAAAAATAAAGCAAAGATATGTTTTGTTATATCAACTTAATACAAGTAAGGAGATGGATAAGTATGCGTCGGAATTCTCTAAGAGACTGGGTCTTCCATTGATACGTGTTTCTTGTGAGTTATATAATATACATAAAGTGGGAAATTTTAAATGGTGTTTATCTCCTTTCGACTTTTTGTCATATATTAAATATGCCGAGTACCTGATTACAGACTCATTTCATGGAACCGTATTTGCTATAACTTTTAATAAGCAGTTTATTGAAATATTACCTCCGGATAAGAAGACTAGAAATATAAATATTTTGGAACAATTTGGTTTGGAAAGCCGTATAGTTGACGATCTTGATGATTATAGCTATGTTGAATCTAATATAGATTATGATTCTGTTAATAATCAACTTGAGTTCTTAAGAAAAGAAGCACTTGAAAGAATGAAGAACTTATTTATGGAAGGATAAGCAAATGATAGAAGTAAATATTACTGGACAGTTAGGAAATCAATTATTTCAATACGCATGTGCAAGACAGTTACAAGAAATATATGGGGGAAAGATTGTACTAAACACATATGAATTATGTCATAAAATGCCGCATTTTAAACTGTCATTAGATGACTTTATATTAAATCAAGATGTTGTTATTGAGAATAAAAAACCGCTTAGTAAAGTAAATGCCGAACAATTTTTTGTCAAAGTCATGAGGAAATTTTTCCCTAATTTATATTTTTCAATAAATGCAAAAAGAGGTATATTTATCTGGGGTTACTCTCGCATATACAAAGAAATTCCACGACTGAAACCTTCGAGAAGAGCAAATATTGTTTTGAATGGTTTTTGGCAAAGTGAAAACTATTTTGAAAATATTTCTGAAATATTAAGAAAAGAATTACAACCTAAATATCCTCCTATTGAAAGGAATAAGGAATTATATGAGAAAATAAAAGATACTATTTCTGTATGTGTTTCAATTAGACGAGGAGATTTTTTAAGTCCGCAGCATATTAAAACGTTCTATGTGTGTGATGAAGACTATTTTTCTCGAGCTATGGACAGAATCAAGGAGTTATTGCCTAAGTGTACATTTTTTGCTTTTTCTGATGATATAGCTTGGGTTAAAGATAACGTAAAATTTCCAGGTGTTGTTTATTATGAAAGTGGAAATGACCCAGTATGGGAAAAGTTAAGATTAATGTCTTCATGTAAGCATTTTATTCTATCAAATAGTTCGTTTAGTTGGTGGGTTCAATATCTTTCAAATAACGAAAAAAAAATAGTTGTAGCTCCAGATAGGTGGTATAACTCAGGAAAAAATGTTCGCGCTGCTATTTATTCAAATGATTGGGAGATTATTAATGCAAATCGAAATGTCAAATCAAGGGACGATATGTGCAGGGATAGTGTTATATAATCCTGATATTAATAAATTGAAAAATAATATCGAACATATATATAAACAGGTATCGTGTGTATTTATTGTAGATAATGGATCAAGAAATGTTTGCGAGATTGATAGCTTAATTAGAAAATATAGTAATGTTTACATGAATGAATTAGATAATAATTATGGAATAGCAAAGGCTTTGAACGTTATTGCAAATGAAGCGAGAGGTAAGGGCTTTAAATGGTTATTAACACTTGATCAAGACAGCGAATGCCTAAATCATATTATCGAAAATTATGAAAAGCACATAATTTTAGAAAGAGCAGGGTTGATTTCATGCTTATATTGTGATAGAAATTTTGATAGTAATCAAAATGAATACGAAGGTGTTAGAAAAATTGAATGGTGTATTACATCAGCATCTTTGTTGAATCTAGACATATGGCATGAAGTACGAGGATTTGATGAGTTTTTATTTATTGATGCTGTAGATTATGATTTTTGCCTTACATTGAAAGAAAAAAAATATTATACATATCAGATTGGGTTTATCGGATTTACACATGAAATTGGAGAAGGAAAAATACGAAACATAGGATCTTTGAAAATAAAGACATGGAATCATTCTCCTTTTAGGAGATATTATAGCACAAGGAATGTAATAATTGTTGCAAAAAAGCACAATACGGGAGTAATAAAAGCGACTTTAGGAGCTATAAAACATACCATGTTGATTTTTTTATTTGAAGATGAAAAATATTCGAAATTAAAAAGGGCGATTTCGGGAATGATTGATGGTTTTAAATATAAAAAATGTTAGATAAAAGTATTGAAAAAGATTGTGGTAATATGGTGAGTTGAAAAACTAAGGTTTGATTATGGGGCTGTCTTGTAATACTCGTTAGAATTCACACAGAATAATGTGATATTGGAATTAAGTCGAAAGATGAAAAACATTCCTAAGGAGTAAAAAGATGATAATAAATATAGTTATACCAGGCGTTGGTCTGACTGGTGGGATACAAGTAGTTTTTACTTATGCTGAGTATCTAAAAAAGCATGGTCATGATGTGATGTTTTATACTCCTTTAAAAGCGTATGATGTTAAGAACAGTAATAATGAACTTAAAAATAGTATTCATGTAATAACAAATACTATAAAAAGAATCTGGCGGTATAAAATAATAAAAAAGTATAAAACAATTAGTTATGATGTTGAGGTGAATCCGGTACTATTGATTAACGATAGTACAATACGTGACGCGGATATTACTATAGCAACTGCATGGCCTACTGCATATTCAGTTAATAAGTTGGTAAAGAATAAAGGGATTAAAATATATTTTGTTCAAGGATATGAAGTGTGGAATAACGAAATTTTAGGAAAAAAATCGTATACATTAGATTTGCATAAAATAACCATATCTAAATGGATAAATGATCAATTAACAAATCAACTTGGTGGAAGCGGCTTTCCAGTTGTATTTGATGGGATAGATTTGGAGAGATTTAACGCAAATAAGAAAATAAACGAGGATGGATCAAATTTTCATTTTTTGATGCTATACAATGATTTGCCCAATAAAGGTGTGAGTGACGGGCTAGTTGCGTTTGAAAATGTAAAAAAAGAGTATCCAAACATAAAGCTTAGTATGTTTGGAATGAAGACAAATCCGAATTTGCCACCATATGTTGAATACTTTAATAATCCTTCAAAAGATGAAATAAAGTACTTGTACGAGTCTGCAGATGTATTTATTTTCCCATCTTTGGAAGAAGGGTGGGGCTTAACGCCACTTGAAGCTATGGCAAGTAGTTGTGCAGTTGTAGGATATAATACTGGGTGTATGATAGATATAGGAGTAGATAATGAAAACGTTTTACTATCTTTGCCAGGTGATGTAAATATGTTGAAACAAAATATTAGAAAATTGATAGAAAATCCTATCTTAGCTCAAAAGATAGCTCAGAATGGACATATTACCGTCCAGCAATTTTCATGGGAAAAGTGTGCATATAATTTTGAGCAAGTCTTGGAGGAGATTTTTAATGCAAATTAAATTAAAATTAGATTCTATAGTGTCATTTCTGTGGTTTCTATTACTAATAAGTAAGGTTGCAGCAAATCTTGAATTAAACTTGCTGATCTCGCCTACCGCCATATATTATATAAGTGCTTCAGCTTTAGTATTTCTTTTGATCTGTTTGTTATACAAACCATCAAAAATAAATGTTGCCAAATCATATTATTTCTGGTTTTTCCTTTTTGGTATGTATGTATTATTTTTTGGAGTAGTCTTTTCAAATAGAGAATATTGGGAATTGATAAAAATTAATATTAGAATTTCGTTGACTTTTTATGTAATTGTATTTTTAATGGGGGCTTATCTAGCTAAGAGAAATAGAATGATGCAAATTATAAAGGTAACATATGTTACTATTGTAACTGTGGTTATTTTAATGATGCTTCTTAATATTCAAGAATGTAGAAGTATTCCGTTTTTAATACGTAATATTTTTTCAGGATATGAAAGGGTAAGGGCGAATTTTGGTTTTGTGCATCCTAATTTAACCGGTAATACAGCGCTATGTGGGATATTATTATCAGCTTTTTTTAATCGACAAAATAGTTCTAAAATCAAGTTGTTATTCATATATGGGTTAGATTTGTTGCTAATCTATATTATACTAGCTACGGCATCTAGGTCTAGTTTGGTAGGTATTTTACTGTTCAGTATTTTATTATTATACAAAGCAATTATGAATAGCATTACAAATAAAAAACTTCGACAAATAATAGTTTTTTTATTAGGTATTGTGTGTTTGATTTTGTTTTTTTTCAGCACAGATATAAAACTTAATGATTTAGTTTTAATGACAAATAGATCGGGTAATTTTTATTATAATATTCCAATTCTAATAAGAAATAACAAGTTATGGACTGGATTGGCTTATATAGGATCTGGCGAATTTATGTCATCCTCTTTGGGCACTTTTTTCGTGGATAATTACATTCTCTATACATTGATGTCTTCTGGACTTATTGGGATGGGGTTTAATATTATCTTTATTATTGTATTGAGTAAAAATGTATTAACAAATCAGATAATAACAAAAGAAATTGCTGATGTAGTTAAATTGTTATTAATTGTTAATCTTTTTATCAGCTTAGCAGAAACATGTTTTATGTATCCATCATTTCCTTCTTGCTATATTCTTACAAGTCTCTATTTAGCAGTGTTTGCTAAGGACAAGAGAAATTATGTAGAAGAATCTCAGTGTGGTTAAAAGGGTTATGTATTTTTATATAATGAGAAAGAAGGAAAATAGATTTGAGTAAAGAAAGAAATAAATCAATTGGTGTTAATTTTGTGTATAATGCATTTTATAACACAATGAAAGTGCTTTTTCCGCTGATAACAATACCATATATTTCTCGGGTTTTGTTATCTGATGGTTTGGGTAAGGTTAATTATGCTGTAAATATAGCCACATGGTTTTTGATGTTTGCCTCGTTAGGAATTCCGAGATATGGGGTTAGAGAAATCGCAAGAAATAAGAATGATAGTATAAGGCTAAACAAAACTTTTTCTGAATTGTTTTTAATTAATTGTATAAGCACCACCTTATGTGTTTGTGCTTACTTTTTAATGTTAGCTAGCTTTCCAGCGTTTAAAGATAAAGTCCTACTTTATCTTGTTGTTGGAATTCAATTGGTTTTAAATGTATTCAATGTTGATTGGTTCTACCAGGGTATAGAGGAATACGGGTACATTACTAAAAGAAGTTTAGTTATAAAGACAATTTCTTTACTTGTAATGTTTTGTTTAGTAAAAACACATGAAGATTATATAATATATGCATTCATACAGAGCATGGCAGTTGCAGGTAATTATTTATTTAATTTTTTAAATCTGAAAAAATATGTACAATTTACAAGAGAACATATTCAACTCAAAAAACATATGTCTGCTGTATTCGTATTGTTTTCAACACAATTATCGGTCAGTATATATGCTCTTTTGGATACAACAATGCTTGGAGTATGGTGCTCTGATTCAGTAATAGGGTATTATAGTAATGTCTACAAAATAATCAGTACGATTTCAGTTCTTACTGCTTCTTTAGGTGGGGTCATGCTTCCGAGGATGATGCAAATGAAAGAAAAAAATGATATAAGTGCGTTGGAAGCTATAACTAAAAGAGCACAAGAAATTATTTTGGTCTTATGCTTACCAATCTCTTTAGGGCTGTTTCTTGTTTCAAGTGATATTGTTCTAGTCCTATTTGGGAAGGATTTTGTGATGGCAACAACAACCGTCAAAATCTTTGCTCCTTTTATTGTTTTTTCTACAGTAGGAAACCTATATGGGACTCAACTGTTAATGGCTTTTAATAAAGAGAAAACATTACTTTGTACAGTGCTGATTGGCTCAATTATAAATTTCAGTATGAACTGGTTTCTGATTAAACTATATCAACATAATGGAGCAGCATTTGCTTCGGTTTTTACAGAAATGGTAGTAATGATAGCACAGATAGTTCTTGTAAATAAAATACTTAAGATTAGAGAAGACTTTAAGTTTTTGGCGCAAACGCTAATTGCTCTTTTTATCCTCTTAATAGTTGTGGTTGGTATACAACATCTGATAAGTAATATATATCTTAGATTAGCTTTGTCTATTACGTTAGGCGGAGGTGTTTATTTCGTATTTGGATATATATTAAAGAACACAGCAATAGTCGAAATGTATAATTTTTTAATAAGTAGACTCAGAAAAAATTAATGCTCTAGTCAGATGGATAAAAAATTTATTATGAAATAATAAGATAGTATTATATGATTATAGCATACAGGGATAAAAAAAGATAAGATAAGGAGTATTAATGATAATGAAAAAGGTATCTATTATAGTACCAATGTATAAATCTGAGCCATTTATTGAAAAATTAATAAAATCTGTACTGAGCCAATCATATAATAATTTTGAGCTGATATTAGTGGATGATGGTTCGCCTGATAATAGTGGATTAATAGGTGATAGATATGCAAAAAGGGATAATCGCATTACTGTTATTCATAAAAAGAATGGTGGTACATGTGAAGCACGGAATGTTGGATTAAATGAGGCTACAGGTGAATACTTAATGTTTGCTGATGGAGATGATTGGTTTGCAAGTGACTGTGTTGAATATCTCGTTTGGCTTGTAGAAAGTAATGACGTTGATATGGCTATGTCGGACTGTGTATTTACAACAAGAAATTTATCACAAAATGAAAACGATTTTATTAGAGTATTAACACCAGAGGAAGCTGCTTGCTTTATTCTATATGCGAAAACACCTATAGGGCCTTGGAATAAACTATATAAGAGAGAAATTATTAATAATAGTAAGTTATCTTTTTCGGTACCATGGTTCGGAGAAGGATTATATTTTTCTTGTATGGCAGCTCAATATGCTAATAAGGTAGCTGTTGGTCATAGAAAAGTGTATGTTTATAGAATGAACAATTCTAATAGCGGTACGACAGTAAGTAATGTTCAACATGGGATAAATGCGCTAAATAATATTGTATATATAAAGAATAATCTTGTAATAAATACAGCAAAAACAAGGAATGCTACCGATTGGCATATATGGAATAACAATTATAATTTAATTATCTATATCACTGGTGCTCGTGCTCGTGCTACATATATTAGAGAATATAAGTCAGCTTTAAAATATATTAGAAAGATGTTTATACCAGTATTATTATGTTCTGATATATCATTTTCTAAAAAAGTAGTTATTACAGTAAAAACAGCTTTTCCTGTATTAAGTGCAAAATTTATTATAGGAAGAAGAAACAGAAAATTTAGAAATGACAAAACAGAATAAGAAGTACATTTATTAAAAAGAGATTAATCATGAAAAAAAAGCATATTTACCATGCGATTGAAAATTTATAAGAAAAGAGTCTTTTATGAATAAGTTGAAAAAAATTATATTTGCAACAGTGGATTTGTTCAAGAGAAAGAGGATTGTGCCCATTACTTGTACCGTTGGATTAGAAAATGAATTCAATGGAAGAGTTGCTTTGATTTCTGGAGGAACAGGTGGGATTGGCCTGTCTATTGCCAGGAGATTGATAGAAAGTGGATGTAAAGTAATTATTACAGGAACAAATGAAATAAAACTAAAAGATTTGCAAAAAGAATTAGGCGAAAATGCTTCCTCTTTAAAGTTAGACTACTCAAATCCAGATGATTTTGAAGATATCATAATAAAAGGCTCCCAAATATATGGAGGTATAGATATTTTTATTAATTCTGTAGGTGTGCATACTGAAAACGTTGATTTTTGGAATATGACATCAACAGAATTTGACCGTGTAATGAGCATTAATTTAAAAGGAAGTTTTTTTGCTTGCCAAGCAATGGGTAAATACATGAAGGAAAATGGAATTAAGGGTAATATTCTCCTTATTTCATCTTCAAGAGGTTCCGAGCCTGTATGGTCCCCTTATGGGATTTCGAAATGGGGCTTAAAAGGTATGACAGAAGGATTAGCTCAGTTATTACTCCCTTACGGAATTATTGTAAATGCTATAGCTCCTGGATCAACAGCTACTTCGCTGATTGGAGTAAAAGAAGAGGATAATATATATTCAATAGAAAACAAAGCAGGTAGATACGTTATGCCAGATGAAGTTGCATCACTTGCAAAGTTACTAGTAAGTGATGCAGGAAGGATGATTGTAGGCGAGATGGTTCATATCTCTGCGGGGAGGGGAATATTTGATATAAGATAGTTACATGGTCACATCTAATAAATAGTGCATCAGCATGGACTTTGTCATCCATTTTCAGAACACAATTTTTTCTGAA
Organism: Bacillota bacterium; assembly: GCA_023392995.1. GTDB lineage: Bacteria > Bacillota > Clostridia > Lachnospirales > Lachnospiraceae > Mobilitalea. Next base: position 2,447 of record JAEWMZ010000277.1, on the reverse strand, counting down.
GCATACCCTGTATATTTTATATAAACTGTTATTGGATATTAACAATTTGTAATGCATACATAACCAATTAGGAGTGATATGGCGATCTCAGTATCCTAAATAATTACCTTTTAGGGGATGATATTCATACTTTGGCACTAAATTTTTCACATTAACTAGCGAAGTGGTTACCGATTCAATTTGGTTTAGAGCTAAGTTTCTATATTATAAGCTTTTAGATCGTAAATGTAACTATGTGTACTGGAATAAAGAAAGCTGCCAGACTATAGCGGTAAACACTCTATTGTTTTTGCTTTTACAAGAGTACGGCAATGCTTCTGACCATGGAAGAAGGTCGTTAAGAAAGGCCAAGTTTTTATCGTCCATATGTTTTGGGATTTCGGTCAGGAGATGTTCAAAATAGGTGTATGATTTCAAATGATTTGCCTTTGCTGTTTCTGCTATGCTGTAGATGATAGCACTGGCCTTTGCTCAATCGAGGGTATGAAGGTGCCAATTCGCCTTTTCGATGCAGAAGCCACTGATCGTGCCTTCAGCTGCATTATTATCTGCAGGGACGTTACCATCATCAAGAAATACTCTGAGGTATTTTTCCTGATTTATACAGTATATAAATCCTTTACCGGTCACTGATTTTCGGGAGTACACCTGACTAATATATTTTTACCCATGAAAAGAATGTATCAACAAGCGGTTTAACTATCAATTGTTGCTGTTGTTTTCTTTCTTCTGGTGTAAGATCGTTTAATATCCCCTCGGTTTTATAGATGGCGGCGATCTGTTTTAACGCATCAAATGCCAGTGTCCCTTTGGATTTATCTTTTCCAATAGTTTTTACAATTTTTCGAAATGTCTCCGCGCATGGCTCTAAGACCCGGCTATTTTATATCCTCTCGCTTAGAGAACAAGGCAGATGTAAAATCGGCTATGGATGCTGCAAGATTGTATCTAGAGAAATAGGCATTGGATAAAAGTGAAATTCATAGGCGAGCAATAATTAACTTAGATATAGAGACTTTAAAAGAAAAGCGCTATCAATACAATTTAATGTATGATAACGTTTTTTTATATTAGGAAGAAGGGGGAACAGGTAAGACTTCAGTAAGTGCTTCAAAAGATGACGTGTAAGTGCTTCAAAAGATGACGTAGTGAAAAAGAATTGTTCATGAGCTATACTGACCTGAATAAATAATTCAGGAGGAACCTTATGAATCAGAAATCACTTGAGCTCTGGAAGCAGAGAATCGCCGACAGAAAAGGTAGCGGTTTAAGTGTCACCGATTGGTGTGAGAAAAATAACCTTACAAAACATGCTTACTACTACTGGTGGAAACGTGTGGAAGCTGATGTACAGAAGAGCGATGCTTCAATACCCAGGTTTGTAGAAATTGAATCAGCATACATTGCCCCAAAGAAAACTATGAAATTAGAACTCCAGGTTACCTGGAATGATATTAATCTTACAATCAGTGATTCCGATACAGCAAAGCTTGCAGCTGAATTTATCAAACAGCTGTCGAGTCTATGTTAGGCCTTTTTGCAAAGGATGCTTCACACATATTTATCGCCTGTGGACCCACTGACTTTCGTAAGCAGATAGATAGTCTAGTGGCAATGGTTAATCTTCAGTTTAAACTGGATCCATTCTCTGATCAGTGTGCATTCATCTTCTGCAATAAAAGGAAAAATTCAATCAAGGTTTTACGTTATGATAAAAATGGTTTTATCCTGGCAAGCAAAAAGTTACTTGACGAAATGAAATTCCAATGGCCTAAGGATTCCGTTGAAGCGAAAGAAATCACTTCGCAGCAGTTGGCATGGCTCCTGCAAGGCCTTGCTATAGATCAGAAAAAAGCACTTCACCCGGTAGAAATGAGCGTAGAAAACACCTGCTACTAGTCATAGTGAATACGACGAAGAAAAGCCTTGAAATGTGCTTAAAATCAGCGTTTTTCAGACTTGAACGTTCATTTAAAACATAGAAAAAATCACTCAAAAATGGTATACTAAAGGTAATAAAAACGAAGGAAACGTATACCGATGACAGAGCAGGAAGAACTTCTGATGCTACGTGCCTTAGCTGAAAAGCAGAAAGCAGAACTGGCAGCAAAAGATAAAACCATCGAAGGGCAAAGGAGTCAGATTGAGAACCAAAATGTCCAAATCGAAAACCAGAAAGCCCAGATCGAAAAGCAGAGAATTCAAATAGAAAACATGGTACAGGCTCTACTTCATGCCAGAAAGAAGCTGTTCGGATCATCATCAGAGGTCACTTGTCAGGTAGAGGGGCAGATGAATCTGTTCGAGACAACCCTAGAGCTTGGTGCTAGAATATATATAGTACAAGTTAGACATGGAAATTTCTTAACATAGAGGTATAATAAAAACATATGGAGGAATGGACATGGCTACACAGTACACGGAAGAATTTAAAATCAATGCAGTAA
>JAEWMZ010000150.1 GCA_023392995.1 Bacillota bacterium | reverse complement strand
GTGCAATGAATCAATCAGATATCAGCCGGGATTTGTTTATGCTGAACGGACCGCTGGCGAAAAAAGGTTATGACTGGTGGTGGCACAGCTTTACCGGTTACCACAGAACGACGGGAAAGGAAAGGGCATTTTTTATTGAATACTTCGTATGTAATCCAGCGTTAGGTGGCACAAAGGCAATCTTAGGCCAGCTGCCCAGATACCAGAATGCGGGTATTCGGCCGACCTATGCCCTTGTGAAGGTCGGTACCTGGGGACGGGATGCAAAGCAGATTCATAATTTCTATCCCATATCTGAATTTTCCTGTCCTTCCGATCAGCTTCAGGTAAGGATTGGAGAGTGTATCTTAACTGAAAAGTATATGAAGGGCTTCTGTAAGGTGATGGAGCAGGAAGCGCTGGAGCATCCGGAATATATGTGTGATGCAGGAGAGATGAGCTGGGAGCTGAAGATTGATAAACAGATTGCTTATCATGTGGGTTACGGGGCATCGGAGCCAGCACGTAAGCTGAATGCTTTTGAAATGTTTTGGCATGCAGAAGGCATAAAAACGGAGTATTCCGGTGAAGTAACACTGGATGGTGAAATTTATGATATCATACCGGAGCGTTCCTATGGTTATGCGGATAAAAATTGGGGAGGAGATTTTACTTCACCCTGGCTATGGATCAGCAGCTGTAATTTGAAAAGCAGATTATCCGGTAAAGTGTTGGGAAATTCTGCTGTGGAATTCGGCGGCGGGCGGCCGAAGATACTTGGCTATGAGTTAGATCGAAGGCTGCTGGGGGGCTTATATTACGAGGGTAAAATGTATGATTACAATTTTTCTAAAGTGTGGACAGGCGCCAGAGTGGATTTTAGCTTTATAGAAGGAGAGAAGGAAAATCTGTGGAAGCTGAAAGCAGAGAACCGGGAATCCGTATTAAAGCTCTTGCTAAAGTGCCCGAAGGAGGAGATGCTCTTCATAAACTATGAGGCGCCGGATGGAAGCAAACGGCATAACCGACTTTGGAACGGAGGAACCGGCTATGGAAGAATCAAGCTATACCAGAAGCAGGGGAAGGAACGTGTCCTTGTTGATGATATTGATATGAAAAATACGGGTTGTGAATATGGAGAGTTTGATTAACTATAACGTTGAGTATTCAGCCCGGCTCGAGAAGTTTTCAATCGCACTCTAGGAGTCGAGCATCGGAATGATATAAGAAGAATCAATATTAATAATAGTATTATTTTTGCAGGTATAGGAAAAGGAGGAGTTTATTATGTTGGAGGTAGGAGTTAAAGCACCCGATTTTACATTATTAAATCAAGATGGAGAGAAGGTCTCACTTGCTGATTTCAGAGGACAGAAGGTGGTTCTGTACTTTTATCCGAAGGACAATACACCGGGCTGTACGAAGCAGGCCTGCAACTTTTCCCAGCTCTATCCTGATTTCACGGAGAAGGGAGCCGTAGTACTGGGTGTAAGTAAGGATACGGTGAAGTCTCATAAAAAGTTTGCAGATAAGTACCAGCTTAATTTCACCCTGCTATCAGATACAGAGCTGGTTGCGATACAGGCTTATGATGTGTGGAAAGAGAAGAATATGTACGGTAAGCTGGTCATGGGAGTTGTCAGATCCACCTACCTAATTGATGAGGAGGGTGTAATAAGAAAAGCATTTACGAAGGTGAATGCTGAGGAGAACCCATCGGATATGTTAACAATGCTCTAATACCATTTACAAAGGCAAGCTGCGCTGCATTTCAGTGCGTGAAAAAGAGCGGTTGGAATATGGGGCGTTATTCTAAGCAGATCCTTTATAATTGCCAATGACTTAAACGAACAGATATGGAAGGATGCAGCTTGGCTTATAGCCGGTGATAAAAGTTAGATGCGGGGAATGAGACGGCTGTTTCATTTTACAGGATTAGAAAAATGGAATGATCATAATTTGGCAGGGAGGGTTAACGAATGTACAAGGTAAACAAATTATATGATGGAGTTTATAGCTTTGATGAAGGGGGAGTGAGATCCTTTTTTATCGTAGGAACGGAAAAGGCTCTGCTGATTGATACAGGCTTTGGAGGGGTGGATTTTGAAAAAGAGCTGCCGCTTATCACAAGCTTGCCGGTTATGCTGGTAAGTACGCATTCCGACGGGGATCATACAGGCAAAAATCATATGTTTTCTACCAGGTATCTCAGTGCTTTGGAACTAGAGAGAATGAAGGAAAGGCTACCTGAGGATCACGGCACTTATCTTACCACTGCGGAGGGTTCCACCTTTGAGCTGGGTCAGATGTCCTTGGAGGTACTTGAAATACCGGGTCATACCCCCGGCAGTCTCATGCTGTATGACCGGAACAATAAGCGTCTGTTCACCGGTGACAGTATTTCGGAGGATAACATTTTTATGTTTGGTGATGGCAGAAATATTAAAGTGCTGATCAAAAGCCTGAAAAGGTTACAGGAGATGAATCTGGAGGTGGAAGAAATACTTCCCAGTCATGGACCATGTCCATTGTATGGCTTGAACGAGTTGATCGATGATATCATAGCTGCGAGTGAAAAATATCTGAGGGGACAAGAAGAAACCGATGTTATTACTTTGGATTTTGGACGACCCTTTCAAGTGAAAAGATATCTGAGCAATAGAGCAAAAATCTTAGCGGAAGTAATCGAGGAGTAGGCAGCAGGATGGAAAAAAGGGAAGAACAGCTTTCACTCAATAGGATTGCCCGTATTCATACGGATTTCCCGGAGAAGTTCGGGATTCCGAGGCAAAGCAATCTAATTGATTCACTGAAAGCGAAAATAATATTTGAACCGCAGTATCGAAACCCAGATGCGGTGAGGGGTCTGGAGGGGTTCTCTCATGTCTGGCTGATCTGGGGGTTTTTAGGCACGAAACGTGATTCCTGGTCGCCCATGGTGAAACCTCCGAGGCTCGGAGGAAATACAAGGATGGGAGTATTTGCGACCCGCTCACCCTTTCGGCCGAATCCGCTGGGACTTTCCTCGGTTACGCTGGAGCGGGTGGAGCTGCATCCGGAGTTAGGTCCGGTCTTGCATGTGGCAGGGGCAGATCTTATGGATCAGACACCAATTTATGACATTAAGCCATATCTGGCCTATACGGATAGCCATCCGGAGGCCAGCGGAGGCTTTGCAGATCCAGTGAAGGCTTATGGGCTAGTGGTAGAATTTCCGCAGGAGCTGCGTAATAAGATACCGGAGGAACATCATAAAGCCTTAGCGGGAGTGCTGGAGCATGACCCAAGACCATCGTACCAGGATGATCCGGAGCGTATTTATGGCCTAAGCTTTGCCGGTTATAATATCAGATTTACCGTAAAAGGAGACGTATTAACCGTATGTGAGGTTACTTTCATGTGATTACACAATCGCCGGGAAGAAATACGGTTCATTTTTGTACCGGGGACTAATGCTTTTGGCAAAGGAAATGATTACAATTGGAAAGAGCGGTTAAGTGATCATAACATAGTTTGGTGGCAGGTAAGTTATGAAGGTAACTGAGGAACCAGACCTTCATAGGGATGACACCGAAGCCAAAGGATGATGTAAGGAGACGAAAAACAAGAGATGAACATATTAGGAATTGATTTAAGTACGATGCAATGGGTCACAGTAATCATTGCAGCTTTTTTAGTGGGTTTTTCAAAAACGGGTATTGGCGGAGTGATGATGCTTGCAATTCCAATTCTTGCAAGTGTATTCGGAGGTAAGGATTCTACGGGTGTCATGCTACCAATGCTGATTGTTGGAGATGTTTTTGCAATTTTATACTATCACCGTAGTGCAGAATGGAAAAATATAATTACGCCGCTGCCGTCGGCTTTGGCGGGATTAATTTTGGGCGTGATCGTTGGAAATTATATTAATGATAATACCTTTGTTAAAATGATTGGTATTATCGTAATGTTCTGTCTGGCAGTATTAATCTATACAGAAGTAAGAGGTCAGGATTTTGTGGTGCCCAATGCTCCCTGGTTTTACATAACGGTTGGGGTAATGAGTGGCTTTGCGTCCATGATCGGTAATGCAGCAGGCCCAATCTTCAGTGTATATTTACTGGCACTCGGCTTTAAGAAAAATAACTTTATGGGAATCAGCGCCTGGTTTTTCTTTATCATTAACCTGTCCAAGGTGCCGTTGCAGATATTTATATGGAAGAATATGAGTATGACCTCTTTATATACTGCGGCTATTATGATTCCGGTCATAACGATAGGGGCGGTCTTGGGCGCATTTATATTAAAAAAAATTAATGATAAATATTTTCGTTATTTGGTTATTGTCATGACTGCAATTGCAGCCTTGAAGCTTTTGGTAAAATGAAAGCTTAAATTGAATCGTATGGAGTGAAAAGAACAGGGTAAAGTGCTATGTTCCCTCCTAAGTGACAAGTTTATTATCTTACTTGTCTACCTGGAAGGAGCATATCAAAGTTAGAGTACTCTGTTTTTTTTTGTTGCCAATTTATGCTAAAAAATGGGTAATATGATCTATATGGGTCGAAAGTGGTCGAAAAAAGATTGTTTCCGAAAGTTGGATATGGTATAATTAACCAAAAAGGCTTTGGGAGGAAATAATGAGAAGTATTAAGTCAAAATTTGCATTAATTTTGGGTGTAATAGTTTTTGTCGTTTGTATGGGACTTGTTACCGTATCATATATGAATGCTGAAAAAGCGATTACAACGGTTGCAGAGGATCTGATGGTGCAGATGGTATCTGAATCATCCAAGGTGATAGAGGAAAAGATTAATTATCAATATGGAGTAATGGTTGCAGTAGCAAATACAGAATTTATTAGAGATAAGAACATATCCATTGAAGAAAAGTTAGATTATCTTAACGAAGTGGCTAAGCGGGAGGGGTTCAATTCCTTTGGGATCGGAGATACTGCCGGAAAGACTACCATCATTGGAGGTGTTCAATTAGACCTTAGCGAGAGGGACTATTATCAAAATGTACTGAAAGGGAATATGGCAGTAACAGACCCTATTATTAGTAAGGCAGATGGGGAATTGATTGTTAACTATGCAGTACCGATTAAAGACAAGGATCAGAAAGTTATCGGTGTTTTGATTGGGTCAAGAAGTGGTAATGAATTAAGTAATATGACAAACGATATTAAGATAGCTGATACGGGAAATGCCTATATGGTCAATGGGAAAGGCACCATCGTAGCGCATTATGTCCAGGATATGGTTCTTAACCAGGATAATGCAATCGATATGGCAAAAGAGGATCCTAAGCTACAGAAACTAGCGGATATTGTGAGTCATATTATCAAAGGAGAAACTGGATTTGGCAGCTATAGCTTTGGGGGTGCAGAGAAATTAGTTGCATATACGCCGGTAGGAGAAACGGGCTGGTATTTAGCAATCAGTGTTCCTGAGAAGGAAATCTTATCCACCTTAGATTCTTTGAAGACCACAAGCATAGGAATTTCCATTTTATTTTTCCTGATTGGTTTAATTGTAGTTTACTTTATCGCCGGTTACATAACAAGTAAAATTAAATCTATTACAAAACAGCTAAATACATTATCTACCGGAGATTTCAGTCAAGAGCAATCCATAAAAGTGACAAAAAGCAGAGATGAGATTGGAGAAGCACATCATTCACTACAGATTATGCAAGAGTCTGTTCGAGATATGATCAGGGCAATTCAATCAAATTCGGAGCGTATCACGGAGGATACCGCCAATCTGTCAGCGGTATCTGAGCAAATGGCAAATGCATCAGAGAATATATCCTTCTCGATCCAGGAAACAGGAAAAGGAATCAACTCCCAGGCGGAAGGTCTTGCCGAGATCAATCAGACCATTAGCAGCTTTGGAGAAAAGATAGAGGATATTGTAAAAAATATTGAAGATGTGGATGCAAATACAATTGGTATTAATCAGCTATCAACAAAAGGTGATGAGGATATGAAGCAGCTCATAGATTCGGTTCATATGGTGAATCATTCCTTTGCTGATTTTAAGACCAAGATTGAAGGGCTAAGCAACAATATCGGACAAGTGACAGAGATTACTACGGTAATCGATGGTATTGCGGAGCAGACAAATTTACTATCCTTAAATGCGGCGATAGAAGCAGCCAGAGCTGGAGAATCAGGCAAGGGGTTTGCGGTGGTAGCAGCCGAGATAAGAAAACTTGCAGAGCAATCTCAACGTTCTTCCCGTACGATTGACACCCTTATCACCTCCATTTCAGGGGATGCCACGTTAATGATCAATACAACCAATCAATTGAATCAGGAACTGGAGAAGCAGATTGAAATAATAAAGAATGCAATTGAATCCTATCGTAATATTATTACTGAATTATCAGATATCAGCAGCAAGATCCAGGTAGTGAATACAGCAGCTGGAAAGCTGAACCAAGAGAAAGTACAAATTCTTGATCGAATCAGTGATGCCTCTTCCGTATCCGAGGAAGTAGCTGCTTCCGGAGAGGAAATTGCGGCAGCAACAGAAGAACTGACAGCTTCCTCTGGAGAGGTTGCCCAGTCTGCTGCAAATCTTAGCAGCATGACACAGGATATGTTGCAGCAGGTCGGCAAGTTTAAAGTATAATTTGGAGGATAAGTTTATTAGCCTTAAGCAGTTTTGGAATGACTGGAAGGTAAGTCTTTCAGGTTGGAAATTATTGATCTGCAAGTAAGAAAGCTCGCATAAGGACTGTCTGTGTTGAAAGCTCTAATAGCGATTTACTATTATTATGGTGATCAAAATTAATATGATGATCGAAGGATTCATAGTGCTTTCATGATAATAAGGTATTGAAAAACAACATGGTAATTGAATAGTCAGATAAGAGATTGCTGCATAGTTAATGTAAGAAAAAATTACAATAACTATGCAGCAGTCTTTTTCTGTTGTATGATATAGTAACAGGTAGTCCAAGAAACGAATAACCTGCTGTTGGTTTACACACAATTGGAACAGGTTCCCAAACAAAGATTGCCTGTAATATCGGCAGGAAATTGTATCAATCGTTTGGAACGGCACAAATTTGTTTCGAAATTACCTGGATACTACGAAAAGGAAGGTGATGGCAATGAAGCTACTAAAAGAGAAATCATTAAGACAATTTCAACTGAAGGGTCAAAGCTATGACTATTACGATATCGGAGCCCTCGAGGAGGAAGGTTATAATATCAAAGCCTTACCCTATTCGGTTAAAATATTACTGGAATCGATTCTGAGACGCCAGGACAACTATGTTTTTAAAGAGGAGCATATTCGGAGTTTGGCTGGCTGGTGCAAACAAAAAGCTTCCCTGGAGGAAGTACCCTTTCAGCCCTCAAGAGTAATCCTGCAGGATTTCACCGGAGTTCCGGCAGTCCTTGATCTGGCATCCATGAGGGAAGCAATTGACAATATGGCTGCCAGGGAGAAGTTGGAGACTTCACAGGTTAATGCGAAAATTAATCTGATTAATCCGGAGGTTCCTGTAGATCTCATTATCGACCACTCGGTGCAAGTGGATTACTATGGCACCAATAAGGCTCTGGAAGAGAATAGTAAGCTAGAATTTGAACGTAACCAGGAGCGTTATGAGTTTCTGCACTGGGCAGAAACCGCGTTTCTCAATTATAATGTGGTACCGCCTGCAACCGGGATTGTACATCAAATCAATCTGGAATATTTGGCAAAGGTAGTGCAGACGAAAGAAAAGGATGGCAGAATCGAAGTTTTTCCGGATACCTTAGTGGGAACAGATTCACATACCACCATGATTAATGGCTTGGGAGTTCTGGGCTGGGGTGTGGGAGGAATTGAGGCAGAGGCAGGAATGCTGGGTCAACCTTCTTATTTACCGGTACCGGAAGTAATCGGGGTTCGATTAGTTGGAGAATTACCCACAGGGGCTACTGCGACGGATTTAGCCTTAAGAATTACGAAGCTGCTTCGTGAGCGTGGAGTGGTAGATAAATTTATTGAATATTTTGGGGAGGGTGTAAAGTGGCTTTCTTTAGCGGACAGGGCTACCATAGCGAATATGGCGCCGGAATATGGTGCCACCTGCGGCTTCTTCCCTGTAGATGAAGAGACCTTGAACTATCTGAGACTGACAGGCAGGAAGGAAGAACAGCTGGAGCTGATAAAAACTTATCTGCGGCAGAATGGAATGTTTAATGATTATACGTCGGAACCAATTTATTCTGAGGTGTTGACGCTTGATCTTAGGACAGTAACCTCTGCCCTGGCAGGACCGAAACGTCCCCAGGATTTGATACCCCTGGAAGCTATGAAAGAAAAATTCCATCAGGCAATTACTGCACCAAAGGGTAACCAAGGATATGGTTATACCAGAGAAGAGCTTGATAAATCCATTGAAATAGAACTTGAGGATGGAAGAAAGAGTAGGATGGGAACAGGTTCCGTGGTTATTGCTTCTATTACCTCCTGTACGAATACCTCCAATCCCTCTGTAATGCTGGGAGCCGGATTGCTGGCGAAAAAGGCGGTGGAGCTGGGACTTAAGGTGCCTGCCCATGTAAAGACCTCCCTGGCACCTGGCTCAAAAGTAGTATCCGCCTATCTTTTGAAGGCAGGCTTACAGAATTATCTGGATCAATTGGGCTTTCAGATCGTAGGTTATGGCTGTGCCACTTGCATCGGCAATTCAGGTCCCCTTCGCCAGGAGATCTCTGAGGTGATTCAGGAGCATGATTTACTAGTATCCTCAGTACTCTCCGGCAATCGTAATTTTGAAGGACGTATCCATTCACAAGTAAAGGCAAATTACCTGGCATCCCCCCCGCTGGTAATCGCTTATGCACTGGCTGGCACCACCAACATTGATCTTACCAAAGAACCCCTTGGTACGGATCAGGCTGGGAAGGAGGTCTATCTTCGTGATATCTGGCCAACGAAAGAGGAGATCGCTGAGGCAGTTGGAAGCTATGTGGGGCCGGAATTGTTCCAGGAGATCTACCGCAGCGTATATGACAGCAATGCTATGTGGACCTCGATTCATTCGAAGGAGAGTCAAATTTATTCCTTCCAGCCTGCTTCAACCTATATCAGGAAGCCTCCCTTTTTTGAGGAGCTGTCCACCGCCGTATCCGTGGACCAAGCGCTGGAACCGGATCAGATCAGAGAATTATCCGGGCTCAGGGTTTTGGCTAAGTTCGGAGATTCTATTACGACGGATCATATCTCACCTGCTGGTTCCATTGGTAAAAATACACCTGCCGGCAGATATTTGTTAGAGCATGGTGTGGAGCAGAGACAGTTTAACACCTATGGTTCCAGAAGAGGCAATCATGAGGTGATGGTAAGGGGAACCTTTGCCAACATTAGAATCAGTAACCAGCTGGTGCCAGGTACCGAGGGTGGTTATACGATCTACTGGCCAACTGGAGATATCATGACAATTTATGAGGCAAGCATGAATTATAAGGAGAGCCATACCGGTTTGGTTGTCCTGGCTGGTAAGGATTATGGAATGGGCTCTTCCCGAGATTGGGCCGCAAAGGGGCCAAAGCTCCTGGGAGTAAAGGCGGTAATCGCAGAAAGCTATGAGCGTATCCATAGGTCTAACCTGATTATGATGGGAATTCTTCCACTTCAGTTCCTGCCGGAGAACTCGGCGCAGTCCCTTGGATTAACAGGTGAAGAAATCTTTGAGATAAAAATCGATGCGTCTGTAAAGCCGAAGGACATTATTACGGTTATTGCAAAAACCAAGGATGGTGCGGATAAGGAATTCTCTGCACTGGTTCGCTTCGATTCCAATATCGATATTGACTATTACAGACATGGAGGAATTCTTCCCATGGTGCTTCGTGAAAGGTATAGAAGTAAGATAGGCAATTGCGAAACAATATAGTTTTTGGAATTGTATACACAACACACACTATTTCTACGCTCCAACGCTTCCTTCGAGCTTAGCTTCCGCTTCGAAACAGTATATGTTGAGTATACAATAGCTTAAGTTTCTGAGTTTCGCAATTACCTAATATGATTGGAGTGTCAAAAGACACCTTCAAAATAAATTAGGTTTATATTTGTACCTTGAAAATTTAACACAACAATATTTTGAGCTGAATAAATGACTTTTTTGCCTATTCGTCACGGTATTGGGGGAT
>JAEWMZ010000136.1 GCA_023392995.1 Bacillota bacterium | reverse complement strand
TTCCTTATTCAATTTGATTACCTCCTAAGTCCTATCGTATCCGGTATATCAATCCTAACTGATACTTACATTATATAGCATTATACCAGTACAATCAACCAATGTAAATAAATTTGTTTGAAATCCCCTAGATACAATCATCTATGAAACAAGAGTCTTCGGGAGGGCGGTAACAAAAGTTGCGTAATCTATATCAAATTACGCAACTTTTTGCAAATATAATTATATTATATGTATGGCTGTTATACCAATTTCTTATTCTGATTCCTTATTGAACGTTATTCTGAAGCCACTACAGTATTGATACTGATGTTAGCAACCTTAATTCCAGTGTTCTCTTTCACTACATTTTCGATAATTGCCAGCTGCTGATCTGTCAAGGTGGTTGCATTAACAACTACGCTTGCTTTATCATCTACGATATAAACTACTGCATCATCAAAGCCTTTTGCGCCTAACAAAATTTCGGTTGCTTTTTCTTTCTCGGATGCCTCAGTAAGCTTAATCATACTGTCTTCTGCCTTTGCTTTCATTTTCTCAGATACGTTTTTACTTCCGATCATCTCCATCAGATTAGCTCTGCTTTGTGCACGAACCTGCTCACGCTCAATCTTTGAAGAGATAAAATAACCAGAGTCGATGGATGCATTTGCAAGTACTGCTTCTCCGGGAGTGCCATCCTTTAGATCCAGCTCGCCATTGTCAGCTACATCATGAGAGGATGCCAAAACATCTTCATCCGAAATATCAGCTGAGCCTAATTCATCATCCTTATCTGTCTCAGTAGCTTCTGCATCATTCTCATTCGCTCCTGTATCCGTATCATCTACAGTTGTAGCATCTTCATCGGTAGTCGTTGTTCCATTATCTGTGGTTGTATCCGTGGCTGCCGCCGTTGGGGATACATCTGCATTGGTTGCTACATTAACGCCATCCACTTCTGTGTATTCATCATAATTTTCTGATCCTGGATTTACGGTTAACATCGTATCCGAATCCTTTGCCGCATCCCGGTTCGTAAAGCTTAGATAACCCGCAATTACGATCATAATTGCTAATGCTGTTATTATGACATGGTTCTTCTTGAATATATTCTTCATTTTACGCCTCCTGATTAATTATTAGCTTGATTCATCTTCATTACTTTAACTTTATGCGCTGGTATTCCAAATAATACCTGCGCGGCTTCTATAACGTCTAATTTAATTTTTGCGTTATCTCCGCCCTCGGCAATCACTAGGACGCCTTCTACCTCCGGTTCCAGTTCCTGTATTATGTAGGGCTGCGAATTCCCATCCTCGTTCGTAACCAGAACAGTACTATCTTCCCGTGTCATATTATTATTTGTTCTGCTTCCACCCTCCCCGTCTACTTCGTTCACGCTTTCCTGTGTAGATGGTTTATCCTTTAAAGGAACCTGCTCCGACGAAGCTTTCAATGTAATCATCACTTCTACATTACCTATACCGGACACCTTACCAAGGATTTTTTCCAACTTATTTTCCATTTCTGATATATAAGTATTCGAATCATAGCTTGTCGTATTACTATCTTTTTGCACAACCTTTGATTCATTATCCTTAGGTATCTCCTTCTTGGAGTTAACCGAGCTAAAAATTCCGGGAACCGATAATAAGATGATAAGAACTCCTGCCATTGCCAGCATGATTAGTCGGGGTAACCCTATGTTCTTTAGGGAAAGACCTAACTTCTCCTTTTTTAGAAAATTCGACTTTTCCCCACCATTCTCTTTCTTTTCCATACCAACTTATCCTCCCTGTATACTTATATTTATATTACCTTGTTCGATATTATAGAAGTCCGCCAGCTCTTTTTTTATAGTTATTTCCATTGGAGAAGGAACTTTTTTTTCGGAGGTTTTATCTTCCTCTCCAATTGCGATTTGCGCTATTTTTATTTCATCTATATTCAGCCTGTTTTTATCCGAGGACTCCTGCTTCTCCTTGGCAACCGCATTAATTTTCATCGCCTCAATACTTCCGAAACCTTCACTTTTACTGTCCGTATTAAATATAACATCCATTGATTCCAGCGAAATATTCTTCTTTTGGAGCAATCCCTTTACCTGCTCCTTTATCTCATTCTCAAATTCTGTAAAAACCGCTTCCTGCTGCTCCTTCTCCACGCCTTTTAGTTCGCTTTGAAATTCTGAGGTATCTACCACAAAGTTTTTTGAGTCAAAAAAATAATCCAAGCTTTGATCCAGCTTTACTAATCTAAGAATTGGTGTAATTACGATAAGAACCAGAATCATCCCTGAAACAATGCTGATATATTTTTTATAGCTTTTGTTACCAAGCAGATTCATAACAATGGTATTCATAATCATATACACTACGATATTACGAATCCAGGTGTACAGTTCCTCCATAGCGATCCTGCAAAGCCTTCCATCATCCTTATAAGGAGCCCGGAAGCTTTTCCTTTCTCACATATTAACAATAGGTAATAGCGTAACTCATTCACTGAAGATATTGTATACGCAGCAGATACTGTTTCGAAGCGGAAGCTAAGTCCGAAAGAAACGTTTGAGCGTAGAGATAGTATCTGCTGTGTATACAATTACAAAAACTAATATTGTTTCCCAATTGCCTAATATTAACAAATTCAGCATAATACAAAATTATATATGTATAAAAATGCCCCTGTTTTTGAGTTTCTCCGTTTCTGAAATTTGAAAAGCAAATTGTTTCAAAACGAAATTACTTAACACTGCCGGTGGTAACCGCAACAATGGTAATTGCCAGCATGAATAATACCGCGCCAACAAATACCGTCTGCAAAAGTAATGCTGTTGATTTCGCAGTTGCACTAATGCATTCTATGAAGCGCTTGTCCGAAATAGGTTGTAAAGCTGCACTTCCGGCTTTATATATCACCGTAATCACAGCAAGCTTTAAAAATGGTACGGCGGTAATTATTATAATCACAATCAACCCTGTTACACCGATTGAATTTTTAAGAATAACTCCGGCACCTAAAATAGTCTCCGTTATACTGCCAAAGGCATCTCCAATTCCCGGAATTGCTTCGGAGGCCTTATAAAAGGCAGAACGCTTAACCTGATCCACTACCGGTACAATTAATCCCTTAATAGCACTGAAGCCGACGACAATCGCCAATAAGCTCTTTAACAGCCAACTGATACCAAGGGAAAACAAATCCGCTAATCTGGAAAGCATGTCCTCTTTGGATAGATTATTTGCCAGCATGATAACCAGATAAAAATCAATCATTGGAATAACCAGCCGGATCATAATAAAATTCACCAGAGTAATCAATCCCAAGGCTGCTTCATAGTATACCAACGAGGTCGTAGAGCCTGAGGTAAAGGCTACTGTCATCAGATATGTTGGGATAAGAGCCTTCATAAAGTCAAGCACCGCTCCTATTGTTTCTGCCGCCACCCGTGAGGCAATAATAAACGAACTGATTAATAACCCAAACAAAAGCAGATAAGTGACATAGAAGCCGGTTTCCGCAACCTGATTATTTTTAAAGGCAGATGAAAAATTCGTTAACAAGGCTGCAATCAAGGAAATTGTAATTAAACTTGCAAAGGTATCTAAGTTTGCTTTTATTTCGCCTTTGATAGACTGAAATAGCTCTGAGGCGATTGAGGATAAAGAAAAGGACTCCTCCCCGCTTAACAGCTTTGAGACATAATCATTAAAGTTAAAATCATTTCCCACTCCAAGTACATTATCAATGACCGACTGAATTTCACTATAATCCAAATCATCTGAAAGCCCTGAGGCGGCTTTCACCGTTTTTGCATTCAGAGAGACGAAAAATAGAAACATTGCAATTATGAACAACTTTAGCCGATACCTTTTTTCCTTTGCTTTATTCTGTTGATTAAGCATCCGCATCAAACCTCCAAGAAGCTGTTAATCGTATCTAATATGGCTAACATAATCGGCATACTAATTGCTAATATACTTAATTTGCCTACTAACTCTATCTGCTCTCCAATGGCATTGTAGCCGGAATCCTTGCAGAGGGAGGAGGCTATTTCCGTGATATAGGTGATTCCGATAATTTTAACCAGAATTCCTGTATACGCACGGTTCAGCTTGATATATCCCTGCAGCTGGTTAATGGCATCCATAATAATCTGCATTTTTCCCAGCCCCCACATTAAGATTAAGACGCAGGCAGCAATACTGATATAGAGGGAATACTCGTCCTTCCCTTTTCTGAAAATAATCGCAAGCACGACCGTTATTATTCCAAGTATAGCTATTTTTATCATGTAACGCTCCATTCCAATACATAGGTTACAGCCAGTCCGATTCGAGCCCGGAAGGAAGTACCTTTTGCGCACTTTTACTTTTCTGCTGCTAGGTATCCCTGGCACTCATTATGTATCCTTAAACAATATTAAATAATTGCTGAAGAGTCGTAAATAAATTCGAGATATGCGGTAATAGCCAAAGGAGTACCAGAACCAGACCTGCCAGACTGGTCAGAAAGGCTAAATCATCCCTCCCCGATTGCTTTAAAATCTGGTTTAATATCGAGACCATGATACCAACCAATGCTATTCGTAATATAAAATAGATGTCCATAGATTCCCTCCAACATATCGGTCATTTGGCTGTGAGGCCGCCGGTACCAGTATACTAAGCCATGACGATGGTAATAAATACTCCCGCCATGATACCTAAGGTATTATAAAGATATCCTCTTTCCTTTGCGCTTTTTGAAAGCTCTGCTATCTCACCCTCCAGCTGTGACAGATATAAATCGATCGTATTCAATTGCATTTCCTTATCCAGATATCCAAGGTTTTCACCCAGCTGTTTCAAATTCGACTTGTCCTTCTTTGTTAGTGCACTATTCAGTAATTCAAATTCCACCGCCTTCTTCCAGATCACCTGAAAGGTTTCTCCCGATAATTCACTCAGTTGTTTGCTAACATAGGTAAAGAACTGATCAAATCTGCTGCTATGGCGTCTGGTGATGGCATAAATCGCTTCTGGCAAGGGAGTGTTCGCATAACGAATATCACCCCTGAGCAGACCGATTAATTTTCGCAATTCCTTTAAGTCTTCAATTCTGCTTTTTAGCTCACCACTGAAATAAAAACCCACTGCGCTGGATGATCCGATCACCAAGATACATCCGATAATTTTCATAATATTCATAAGGGATTGTCCTCCTTCCCTGTAAATAACCTTTTGCCATCTGCATCATAAATCTCTTCCAAATGTCCAATTCCCTTTTGGTTGCTTAGAATAATATAGCGGTCAAATAAACGCTTCTTCACTAATTCTCCCAGAGTGGGCTTGTTCTGAATATCCTCGATGGAGGTGCCATGAACCGTTGCGATTAGCTTGCAGCCGCA
The DNA here is from genome assembly GCA_023392995.1 of Bacillota bacterium. Classification (GTDB taxonomy): domain Bacteria; phylum Bacillota; class Clostridia; order Lachnospirales; family Lachnospiraceae; genus Mobilitalea. The sequence goes on along the minus strand of JAEWMZ010000136.1, from coordinate 9,649 downwards.
CCCAATAACATAATCTATGGCTTCCAGCTCTTCTTTAGAACCTAATTCATCGACAGCAATTACCCTGGGTGACATGGATCTGATAAGCATCAGCATACCCTTTGCCTTTGGACAGCAATCCAAGACATCCGTGCGGATACCCAATTCATTTTGGGGTGTCCCCATATAACAGGCTCCGATCTCAGAGCGCTCATCCACAACCCCCACACTCATTCCTTCCAGATATTTGCTGCCATCGGAGATTTGACGTATGATATCCCGTAGCAGTGTTGTTTTTCCGCATCTGGGTGGTGATATAATCAAAGTGTGATAAATTCCCTTCACCTGTTTATTAATAAGATAAGGAATTACCGGGTCGGCACATCCTTTTACCTGGTGTGCCAGACGTATATTGATAAAGGAGATATGCTTCATTCCCTTAACACAGTCCTCTTCCATAATCACCTTTCCGGCCAGTCCAATTCTATGACCACCATTAATAGTGATAAACCCTTGACGAATTTCATCCTCAAAGGCATAGAGTGAGTAATTACTGATATACTCCATAGTTTCCCGGATTTCATTTTTGCTAATGATAATTGCTTTCTTAGGGTTGTCTACAATTGTTGCATCTTCCGTCACGAAGCACTCTTTATTGGCATATACGATGAGGAGCGGCGCATTCATGCGAAGTCTGATCTCCTGAAGAAGCTCAAAATCCAGAATCATTTTTCCCAGCAGGTTACGAAGTCTCAAGGATAATATCTTTAGCAGCTCTTCTTTCGTATTCATACACACCTCCCATCGGATAGCCTCCCCTGATTCTTTCCGGCAGCTTATCCTTCTCTGTTAAAACAATATATTCCCCGGGTCAGAAAATATAACCTGGAAAAAGAAATGAATTACAAAAATAGTGTGAAGGTAAAATTTTTTATAACCATAAAAAAATAGGAGCTATCCCAGTATACAGCCCTAAGAATATGACTTTCCATATCCTCAGGGCTATATGCTAGGACAGCTCCTTGATCCTATGATAATATAAAAAGAACGTTCTATTTTCTTCACCATCACACTAAATTATGTCTTCCGATGGAAGCAATGTTCTTCCTAACTACTGCTGCGTTGGTAATTTAATTCTGCACTGTTGGCGAACCGTATTTCAGTACCACTATCTTGTGCCAGCTGCAAGATTTCCGGATTATTGTAAGCATCTGAAATTTGATTATTTTCCAATAGATCAAGCCATTTCTTATAGATATGAATCATTCTTTTATTGTCCTGTTTTTTACTCCATAAAATACATTCCATGCATGTTCCTCCTTACGATAGCTTACAATCCATTTGCACCTTAGTGATCTCTGCGCAGCAAAGACCTTCTATTTATTGTAATTATTGTACTGGCTATTCGCAAGTATGTGATGTAATTTCCTAAAATTTATAGGAATATTCTGTATATTTTGAGGTAACAACAATCCGATTGCTATCTCTGGAAAGTTCTGATAAAATTGTAATCATTGAAGCAGGCGGGAGATGATAACTATGATTTTTACAATTGCATTATGGGTAATTGCTGCAATTATTTTTTTCTCAGACCGATATCATAAGATTAACCGTTGGTTTGCTTATTGCTATCTTTTGGCTTCTCTGGGCACGTTGAAGGAATTCTTTATGGACAGCGTGGTGCCTGTACTGCTCCATCAATATCCGCAGGTTGATATGGCTGCTTATGTTACCGCCAATAGCTATGTAACCGCATTCCTATATCTTATATCCCCCCTTTGTTTCATTACCTTATCCATGAAGTTTTCTGATCTGGATAAAAACAGAAAGAAAGTGTTCCTTATCATTCAATTAGTTACCCTTCTTATTATATCAACCTATTTATTGATCTACCCTCCGGGACAATTTAAATTTTTTCAATTGAACCGAATTGACTTTTGGTATTGTATGTCTGTTTATAATGTTGGATATGCGGTAATTGGCTCTCTTCTCATGTTCCGGAGCGTTAAGCATGAAAGCTCCTCCGAAATCAAGAGAAGAAAAAGAATTATCCTGGAGTTTCTCCTATTACCCTATTATTATTGTATAATAACCATCTTTGTCATTCACGCGCTGAATCTTGACGGGTTAAAAAAGATATGGAAGGATAATATTTATCTTGTAGCTGCTGTTTTACTATTTTATATCTATATCGCTTATAAAGAAGGCTTTATGGGTGTCAAAATCTCCTTTACCAAATATGACTGGCATTCTGAAATGCAGACGGCAAACGCAAGCACCCAGTATATTAACCATATGCTGAAAAATCACATAGCTAAAATAAGCTGGTCAATGGATAACATCAGAAAAAAGCTGGGGAACACTTCCCCTGAGGAGCTTGAAATTATTGACAGGTCTGTCAAGCAGCTCATTGCTTTTACCGAAAAAACAAATAAATGCTTTTCACCTCAAACAGCCGGAAATGAATTATGTTTATCTACGCATCTGATTGATCAGGCTCTGGAGTCTTGCCAGATGCCGCATAATAAGAATATCCAGGTAGCTGTAAGTAATAAAGAGGAAGCCTTTCTTCTATGTAATACAGCGGCTATTACAGAAGTACTGCGTAATATTATCACAAATGCTACAGAAGCAATCCTCCAAAACGGATGCATTGAAATAGCTTCCTTTTATACCCCTAAAAGCTTTTGTATAAAAATCATCGACAATGGGATCGGGATTCCTTCCGATCAGTTGAAGCAAATCTTCAAGCCCTTCTACACTACCAAGCGAAACAATGCTAATTTTGGCATTGGTTTATCATATTGCAAAAGCGTAATACAGGTGCATCAAGGCTCCATCGAAGTAATCAGTGATAAAAATAATGGCACTCAGTTTATTTTACATTTCCCTTTGAAGCGTACAAAAAGTAAGGAGCTTGCAGCAAATGAATAACCGGATAAAAGTATTGATTGTAGAGGATGATGCTGATTTTGCATTTCTAATCAGACAGCAAATTGAAAAAGAAGCCGATATTGAGTGTATTGGTATTGCAGGCAATGCGAGTGCTGCAATAGATCTGGCCTGCAGATTCCTGCCCCATATCGTAATTATGGATCTGAATTTATCCATGTCAGACTTAGACGGAGTAGAAACCGCCAAAAATATAAAAATACAGTCCGGTGCAAAAATAATTATTCTAACCTCTCTGGAATCAGTAAAAATAGTTGAATATGCCGTTAAAAAGGCCTTTGCCTCTGATTACCTGTTCAAAAGTCAGTTTTCCGTTTTATGTGATACGATTCATCAAGTGGCAAAAGGTACTACCCCACATCAGATATTGATTCGAAAATTAATTTTAGAGGATTTATCCTCCGCCGAAAAGGGTGTTCTTGAATTAATGCTCGGTAATGATATTGGGATCAAATCTGCTAATAAGACGATCTCAAATCAAAAAACAAATATTTTAAAGAAGTTGGGTCTAAAGAATGCAAATGAATTAAGAAAGCTATTAGGATAAGGCAATCGAACAGAATGTTACAGAAGCTGCGGGCATGATGTCCTCTGAAATAAACATGGCAAGTCATAACTCAATAGCTGTAATTTTACGAAAGCCCTGCTATACTATAACAAAAACAAGAATGCATCTGTAAACTGATTCACTTATAAATAAAAAATACTGCTCTAATTACTGCTTTGTAATTAGAGCAGCCTAAAACAGATTGGAGATTTACAATGAGATACGGATTAATTGGAGAGAAATTGGGACACAGCTATTCCAAGGTAATTCATGAGAAGCTAGCAGATTATACTTACGATTTAATACCCCTTTCCAGGGAAGAGTTTGCCCCCTTTATGAAAGAGAAGAATTTTTCAGCCATTAACGTTACCATACCATATAAGCAGGAAGTAATTCCTTACCTGGATGAACTTGATCCGCTGGCGGCAGAGATTGGTGCGGTTAATACTATTGTGAATAGAAATGGATATTTTGTTGGATATAATACTGACTTTTATGGTTTCAAATATATGCTCCTTCACAATCATATTCCAATTCAGGGAAAGAAGTGCCTGGTTCTTGGCAACGGCGGAACCTCTCAGACGGTGCAGGCTGTTCTAAAGCATTTGGGTGCTGCTGAGATTCTGGTTGTTAGCCGCAAAGGCTCTGAAGCGAATACAAGCAAAGATAATCTCTCTGAAGCAACTCTCACTGAAACGAATCTTACCGAGGTGAACCTCTCTGAGGCTAATTCCAAGGAGGCTAATTTTACTGAGGCTAATTTTACTGAGGCTAATTCCAATAAGACTAATCTTTCCCAGGATACTCTCTCCGAAGCTTTGAGGATTGCCTCCCGGGAACACCTTACTAAAGCATCGGATATGATTAAAATGATCTCCTATGATATCTGCTACGCCGAGCATACAGATGCTGCTATTATTGTCAATACTACTCCCCTTGGAATGTACCCTAACCTGGAAGCCTCTCCCTTGGACCTTACCACTTTTGCAAAGTGCGAAGCAGTCGTAGATGTTATTTTCAATCCCTTGAAAACAAAGATTGCACTTCAAGCGGAAGCTTTTGGAATTAAGGCAGTAACTGGGCTTGAGATGCTTGTAGCACAGGCAAAGCAAGCAATCGAGTATTTCTTAGATAAAAAGCTAGAGGATGCTTTGATTGATCAGGTATATCAGGAGCTCTTCGACAGCCTTAAGTCATAACAAGAGATTACCCGTAATAAAAAGTGCCCGGAAAGCTGTACTGCTCATCTGGGCACTTTTTTGTTAAATTAAAACATCCTTACTTCAAATTATAATATATGATAGGTTAAGACAAGTGCTGCAAATACAATGGAAACCATAGAAGTAAGCTTAATCAATATGTTAATGGAAGGACCAGAAGTATCCTTGAATGGATCTCCCACGGTATCACCAACCACTGCCGCTTTATGCTGGCTGCTTCCTTTTCCGCCATGCGCACCCTGCTCTATGTATTTTTTCGCATTATCCCAGGCTCCGCCGGAATTAGCCATCATAATAGCAAGTACAAAGCCCGTAATCGTATTACCTGCAAGAAGACCAGATACTCCCTCTGCTCCGATAATCAGACCGATTACAATTGGAATAACTACTGCTATTAAAGCCGGGGCAACCATCAGCTTCTGTGCTGATTTGGTACACATATCAACGCAAGAAGCATAATCCGGTTCCGCCTTTCCTTCCATGATGCCTACGATGGATTTAAACTGACGTCTAACTTCTATTACAATGGACTGAGCTGCTCTACCTACCGCATCCATAGTAAGTGCAGCAAATAAGAAGGGCAGCATTCCTCCGATCAGTAAGCCAACCAGCACTTTCGGATTAGTAATCGCCAAGTCCAGATTTAAATCCGGTTTAATCTGATGTACTTTATCGATATAGGACGCAATTAAAGCAAGGGCTGTCAGAGCTGCTGAGCCAATGGCAAAGCCTTTTCCAGTAGCCGCTGTGGTGTTACCGAGAGAATCCAGAGCATCGGTTCTCTCTCTTACTGCTGCATCCATATGAGTCATCTCAGCAATACCGCCGGCATTATCAGCGATTGGTCCATATGCATCGGTTGCCAGAGTAATACCGAGGGTCGATAACATACCAACAGCAGATAATCCAATACCATAAAGTCCAGCATTAAAATCATTAGCGCCACCGGTAAAGTAATAGCTGACAAGCACAGAAATACTAACGATAACAACAGGTGCCACTGTTGAAAGCATACCCAAGGATAAACCACTGATAATAATGGTAGCAGAACCTGTTTCACTGGCATCTGCCAGCTTCTTAGTGGGTTTATATGTATCTGAGGTGAAATATTCTGTAATAGCTCCAATTAATACACCCGCGATTAAGCCGGAAAGAATCGCAGCATAAAGTCCCATATGCTCCGGCAATAATAGTTTGATTACAAAGAACGCTGCAATGATAATGATAACTGCACTGATATAGGTTCCTGTTCGAAGTGCCGTAAGAAGATTCTTCTGTGAAGCGCCTTCCTTTGTTTTTACAAAAAAGCTTCCAATAATCGATGCCAGAACACCAAGAGCGGCAATCATCATTGGTACAAATACTCCTTTTACACCATAACCGGCAGCAACAGCAAGGGCTGCGGTAGAAACAATTGAGCCTACATAGGATTCGTAAAGATCCGCACCCATTCCTGCCACATCACCTACATTATCACCTACATTATCTGCAATAACCGCCGGGTTACGTGGATCATCCTCTGGAATACCAGCTTCAACCTTACCAACCAAGTCAGCTCCAACATCCGCCGCCTTTGTGAAGATACCGCCACCTACTCTGGCGAATAACGCCATACTGGAGGCACCCATACCAAAGGTAAGCATATTCGCAGTTATTTCAGTAATACGCTGATCTGTGGGCAGATCATGGAATGCTCCATTCAGAATCAAATACCAGATGGATAGATCTAAAAGTCCAAGACCAACCACGGTAAAGCCCATAACCGAACCGGCAGAGAAGGCTACTCTGAGTCCCTTATTCAAGCTATGAGAAGCCCCTTCTGCAGTTCTGTTATTCGCCATTGTAGCCGTACGCATCCCAATGAATCCCGAAAGTCCGGAGAAAAAACCGCCGGTCAAAAATGCGAAGGGTGTGAAAAAGCTTAAGAACCCATTAAAGGCCATCAATAATAAAATACAAAAAACTACTGCGAAGAAGATAGCCACACCGGTATACTGGCGTTTTAGATAAGCATTCGCTCCTTTTTTTACTGCTGCTGAAATACGAATCATTTCCGGCGACCCTTCGGGCTGCCCTTTTACACGGAGAAACATGAAAAACGCAAAGATAAGTGCTAATAATGAACCCATTGCTACAAAATAAATTGCATTCATAAAGTAATACCTCCAAGTATGATTAGTTTATAGCGGATTTCGAAACAGTATAGGCTGTGAAATGTTTCATGCAATAAATATAAATTCCTTTTGCTCAATTCTGCGGCTGCACCTAAGGCAGCACAGATAAAATCCATTCAGAATCCTGTATTCATTGTATGAAAAACCACCGCAGTTTAAGAGTTCTACAATCTCCTATAATTTGTTTATATACAAGTAAATTATAGAAGATTCCTTGTAAGTTTTCAACTACAAGTTTATATTTTTTTTATAATTGAGTATACCTTTCCCACAAACTCAATCACTTTTTCTTATTAACTTTTAACATAATCATAAAATCAAGTTTTAACGAATATAATTATATTTTAACGAAAATCAGCGAATCCTAGCAGCTACTTTTGCTAATATTAAATTAGGGTTGTTACATAAGTGGTTTTCACCGCCTTTGCAACAACCCTAAGATGATTTTCAACAAATTAATCTCTATTTCAGTTCCTCTTCTTTCTTTTTTTCATTCCACAGTTCAAGTAATAGCTTCAAGTCCTCATTAAATTCCCGCTCTGTTTGAGTTTCCTTTTTTTCAATCTCTTCCATAACAGAAAAAGCAAAGGAAGAGGCTCCGTATTTTTCCCAATCCGAGCGCATACCTGGCTCCGGACAGGTATTCGTAGAGGTAAAAAATACAAAACGATTTTTCTGCCCCTGAAGATCCTTTGCGGACTTTAACCATACCTGACCGCTTCCATTACATTTGATACTATAGATCCCACCGATTACCGTTCTGTTTTTATATTGTGTCTGTAAATCTTTTTTTGTATTTCCTTCCATAATAACACCTCTGTTTTCTTATAGCAGCCATAGCCCATGCTGATTACAATAGCAATACAGATTTCCACCCCATAGCCTGCCGCAAAGCGCCTTGGGCAGACGAACTGACGGCTCCTGTTCCGGATAAAGCTTTAGGAATAGAATCTTATCATGAGTCACATAGGTTACAAACGAGATGAAATGATCTTTGTTCATCTCGTGAGGAAAGGTAACATAGTAATCATCACCGGCATCCTCCACTGCTGCCCTATGGGCATCATCCGCAGGCCTAGCCGTCAACTTTGACAACTTACGTCCGCAGCAGGAAATGTCAGCATTGCCAGTATTATAAATGATATTTCCACAGTGAGAACAGGCAAAGAATTTCACCTTTTTCATATTGCCGGATTGGGCACGATCAGGTTCCAGCTCCCCCGACAAAATCCGCTCAATATCTACCTGGAACATTTGAGACAGCACCTCCAAAAAGGATATATCCGGGTATCCCATTCCTCTTTCCCATTTCGATATTGTTTTATCACTGATATTCATTTGATTGGCAAGCTCCTTCTGGGTCAAGCCCTTCTCTTTTCGAAGGCGGAGCAGCAACATCCCCATTTTATCCGAATCCAACTATCTTTCCTCCATCCACGTTATCATAACTGATTCCTTACAAATATACAATAAACGCTCCGTAGAGTTGCGCTCTTACTTCGCATATATTTGTACTTATTTAGGTAATTGCAAAATAAAATAGTTTTCGCAATTACCTATTTGTACTTATTGCTTATCCTTATTTTTCTCCAAACATTCCTCCGGCTTAAGCGTTATTCTTTCCCAGTCACCTTTTGCATTACTTCGGTACTGTGCTATCTCAACATCAGTATCATTGGTCAATTGAACGAATTCTATCCTATAATCCCTGCCATCGGTTCCAGAAAAATAAACATTTTTAATGTAGCCCTCCTGTGCTGCCGGATACTGCTCCTTTATCAGCTTGCACCAGTCCCCATATCGAATTGCAACCGAAGTCTCCGCATCGTAGGACCACCCGTGGAAGGGGGCACAAAGATAATCCTCAGGTGTAAAATTCAAATTCGATATTTTATACTGATTATTTTCCTTCACTAAATCTACAAAGCCGTAATAATATGTAAAGTTGGCTCCGTGCCCCTCCGAGCCTCCGATAGTTTCCAGTTCTACAAAATAACGCAGAGCATCCTTAGAATTATCAGCAGCTGGTACCTCCCGGTATTTAATTAAGCTAGTATGTAAAATATTTTGAAAGGAATCCAGGTACTTTTTATAGGGCAGCTCTTTTTGATACGCCGAGGACAGAAACTGATAGGCCACCGGGTAGGGTGTTTTGCTTTCTCCAATCGTCCCGCAGCCTGCATCTTTGCCCTCTTCCGGGTTTGCAGCGTCACGCAGAACACTGAAGTAATTCACAATAGTCTCCTCCGGTGCTGCGGTTAGTTCCTTTGGCAGCTTAATCCCAGAAGTCTTCTTTTGCTCCTCTAAACCTGTACCAGCTGCATCCAGATCAATTCTTCGATTGTTTAATACCGGTAAATTTGAAGGCCTGAAATAGATTTCTACATCCTCGGATTTACTGATCAATTGTTTCTCTTGTGCTTCTGCTGCTTGCGTATTAAGGGTTCCTCCCATGACCAATTGAGTATCGTTTGGCTTCTTTGTGCTTTGAACCAATAGGAGTGTAAGAATGAACAGGAACACGATCGTAAAACACAGCATGACTTTGTCGATTAATACCAGCTTCAAATCATTTTCACCCAAATTAATTTCTTACTTAAAATTTATGTAGAGATATGAAAATAAAGGATAACTAATTACAATAGAATCATTATTTATTCATGGGTCCGCTGCTCATTGTCAGTTCAAAGTTTAGTACTCGCTTTCAAATATTTTATTGTTCTCAGCATCATATCCTCGTATGGCTTTAAAAAATACATCACCTTTATTATCGTTAT
>JAEWMZ010000114.1 GCA_023392995.1 Bacillota bacterium | reverse complement strand
TTCCAAGATATATTATCACGTCACAGTCTAATAAAATTAATGAAAACAATGGATGTCCTGGCTTTATAACAACACGTTCCTTTACTAGTTTACTTGTAAATTTTCCGATATCATTAGTCCATGGTTTCTGACATATATATGATTCCTCTTCCTTAGACAATGTTGGCCATAGTGCTTCATCCATATCCACAGCCTCAGTAAGTTGGCTTTGCAAGGTAGACTTTCCGCAGCAAGTAGTACCTAGTACACATATTCTTTTATCATGATATCTGTCAAAAATTTTCACTAACTCGCTCTTAACTTTACTCATTACTACTTCTCCTGTTAAATAATATTTGACCAATTCAACCTTACAAATTCAAAGTTTTCTACATACCATGCTATACTTCATAAATATAATGGGAAGTTTATGTTCCCTACAAAATTGGAATTTGTCATTCTATATCTATATGCATCAAAATATAAGTTCAAATAAATACCAAACAAGTCATACTTATACAATGTCAATACTATTACTGTCGCTACCCCTTCCATGTGGTTTATTTTATCTTTTTAATGTTTTTACCCATTCGGATATAATTTGAAGATCAATGATTTTATCTTCGGTGTATAGAAAATAGGATAGTGCTTTCTTCTGATTTTCATCTAAATCTACTTCATTTATCTTATTCTCGCGTATATTATTATCTTGATCCAACTTAAATTGAAAAGACAGAAAATTTCGAGTCAATCCACCAAACAGATCGAGTGCTGCCTCCGAATAGTATTCACCTTTTACATTGTATTCCTGTTTTCGGGGATCTAAAAACAATAATGATACGTAATTCTCTAAATGCCAACAATTTATGTTTAAATCAACATCTGACCCCATATGTCCATGTTGAACATTTGTTAATAGCACTGCATCCACATTGCTATAATCATCCTTAATATACGTTCTTTTTGTAAAAGCACCATATTCACCAAAAAGATATGAATACCATTCATCCATATCTTGAATGATATCCACTGCGATCACAAGGATATTAAAATTCGATAAATCTGAAATTGGAAACTTTTGATGCGCAGAAGTTAGATAATCCTTCAGTTTATTATCCATCCTGTCAATAGTTTGTATATCGTGACCATCCTTAATAATTGATTCGATAAACTTCTTGGAATGATTATAATCATCTTTATTTGGAAAACGTTCGGCTGCGTACACTTTGATTCCTTCTGAACTCTCTTGTTTTATTCTATTGGTAATATCTGGACATTTCACTTCTATATTGATAGTCCTTCCCTCATATTCAAATGAACACTCAGGATTTTTCTTGTCATTGTATCTTGGTTCATTTATAAATTTACCATAAGTCCTAATAACATAATCTACAATAGTAATTTCGGATGAAAACTGTAAATATTGATCCATTCTGATTACACAATCCAGTCGTGATTTGTCCAAAAACCTATCGTATTCCTGCTCACTTAACGCTTTCTTATAATCTTCAGTAACCTGAAAAAAATCATTCCAATAGCGATTACCATTAGCCGCAGCCTCTGCAATTGGATGCGTAACCTTAGAATTTCCAACTATACTTATTATATCTTTTGCCATATCTATGTACCTCCTAGAATAGAACCTTTCTCATCAAATTCAAATTTGTCAGTTGCTCGCTTACTTTACACCAAAAATTAACAGTTAGTTCTCTCCGTGAATTTATAGACATAACAGATTGTAAATAAAATGATATTACTACAATCCTATCCTTCTTCCAAATTAATAATTTCATTCTTTGCAGGAATTAAACCATTTGCAGAAGGTACTGTTATGAAATTTAAATAATCCCACATCTCCAGATATTTTTCTTGCAATAAAATGCAGGGTAGAAAACTACCATTCTGTAAAACCATAATTTCAACCTGCCTCGGTGAAACAACTTTAATATGACTATGAATATAATTCTGTTCTCCAATATCTAATTCCCCTGACCGTTCCTTATACAATCCAAAAGCCACATCATACATCTTCCTCCTTGACAGTGCTATGTACATAACGTATCTCCCTTTCGCTCCACTAACATAAATTTTCTCACATCATAGGATTAAAATAATATGTATTTTATATTTACTTGATATTGACTGCTTTTAAATATAATGAGAAGCTCAGAATCCCATCAACTTGGTAGTTGTTCAATACAGAGTTGGGTCAGCTCCAAACCATGTCTGCACGTCATTTTCATCGCTACAGGTATTCAGCCATGCAATCCCAAAAATATATTCTTGCGTCTGCGTTTCCGGCAAAAGCTCATAATACACACCATTTTTCAGGTAACCAGCATCATAATCATATGTGCTGATTCGTTGCTTATTTATATATCCTAAATCTGCTTCCATACCAATAGAGACCTTTGATTTATTAGTGTAGAAACTTTTAAGTTCAAGCCTTTCACCAGACTCTATTCCATCTTCTTCTGACGGAAAATAATTAGCTATACAGCATGAAATAATATGAGCAAACCCATCAGGATCGAATTTTACCCTGATGGAATAACGCCCGTCCAAATTGCCACAAATGCTAGTAATTTCAACAGATGAAGCAAAATAATCAATTTTATTACCGTCAAGAAATATTTCAATTTCTCCTGCTGGTGTTATAATCATAATACTCTACTCCCTCACTTTCAAATTCAATGGTTTTCTTTTGCATTTTATGTACCTCATAAATATAATTAGAAGTTTAACTACCAATCGTTATTTGTTAATTGTCATTGAATTTATCTACATTTGTCTGTCTGTGGTCATTATACCCAGTAGCAACTATAGTTCCATCCGATTTAACTCCCTCTATATGAAAGGGATCAGAACAGACTGCAAGGGAAGTTGGTTTACCTCTCAATAGATGAAACTATTAGTAAATTACATATTGTGATTTAATACGCCATTCTAATGCGTATACGTACCTGTCCCACTTAAGAAAAATAAAATGCCATTGATAGTAATCGGATTGCACAATGCAAACAGCGTACGTCATACCATCATTAACTCATAAACATATTACTAACTCTTAACTGAAAGTTTTAATAATTCATCTTTTAATCTTGTATAACGTTCTATATCACTTTTTACTTTAATTCTAGGAATATATTCATTTACACGATTATAAGCTTCACCACAGAACTGCTGAAAAAGCTTATAACACTCTATACCTGCTGACTTTATAACGCCTATAAAGTTCTTATTTGTGTAATAATAATATAATCTTATTGAAATTTCTTCTCTGTCCTTCGTTGATATTATCGGTTGAATACAAAGTTTATGAGCGTTTGACAAATCTTTAATTACATTAATCGATTTCCGATTCAAAATTAATTCATAATATAACCTTGCCTGATGATTATCAATTTGAAATGGCACAAAGTTCTCATTCTTTGGATATCCATAAGCTACATCAATATATTGCTGCGCCCTTCCGTATTCACCTATTTCCATACACGCTATTGAATATTGTATCCAAAAGAATACATTCTGCCTGTAATAATCCAAATCTTTTAATTTATCATAATACGTAATTAAAAAACTTGCTCTATCCGCCTTTTTACTTAAAAAGGTATTAACATGTGAATATGATACAATATTTCTTAATATATTTTCATACCTTTCATTATGTGTATATTTACCAGCATATTTTGCTGTCTTAACTAGAACATTAATTATTGCCGCATTACAATTTAATTCATTCATAATCATTTTTGATGTAACTGCAGACTTTACTTTAATAGTTTCCGAATTATCAGCAAAGTCAATGATCTCTTGTACAGCTTTACTGTTTCTAAAACCTGGATCTGCAATTGTATTAATATCCATTATTTTTTGTATATCGATAAGACTCAGACTCAAACTCATTATTTTACTTAGTAATACTAAAATTAATGTTTCAAAGTATGAATTTGATGATTCTTCTATACTTTTAACAATGCTAAGTACCCTTTTTTTCATTTCACCTGAATTTGCTATCTCTATTAAGATATTCTGAAATCTTGAAGCTCCTAATTTTTTATCTTGCAGAATTCTGATTTTTTGTTTATCACTTAACGAACTCAGCTTTCCAAAAAAACCATTCTTGTTGAATAATTCACTACATTCTTTAACCTCATAATAAGAAAGTTCATTTGCATCTATAACAACACTTTCACCTTCTTTTATTTCTAAAGCAGCCCTAGCTTCTTCAATTTTAGTATCATAAATCATTGTTCTTGCTGTTAAAATAAAGATAATATCCTTGATACTATAAAGTGCAAATTTTTCAAGAATATGCAAGTGATTAAAATAATCCTCAATGATGATTACTTTTTTACCGGATATACTAACTATTGAAGAAATATCTCTTGAAATATAATCCGCAAAATCATTCTCTAATGTAAAAATGTGGTATCCTGCATTAATTAGAAATAATTTTAACATAAATAAAATAGTTGTTTTACCATTTCCTAAATTAGCATGTAAGAAGAATGTCCTTATATCATTCCTTATATAATCTAAGATCAACTTCACTTCTTTTCGAAAGATAATTGAATCGAATTTACCATATCTTCTATGATATAGAGAATTCGAATATATTCCATTCATTATTAAATTATATATGTCTTGGGGATTAGGCGTATCAATTGCGGACTTAGTTAATTCATGTAAAAAACATGAACACAACTTATATTTATTATCTAATAAAACTGGAATATATAATTTATGTTTACAGCTTACTTGATTAACAAACTCATTAAGTCCTATTGGATAAACTGAACCAAAACGACCTAGTTTACGATTCTTATCATCACTTATGCCGGGAGCATCAATTATTATTGTTTTATTTTTTATTGTTTCACTATAAAATATTTTTTTTAACTCCAGATCATAATCTAGAGATAAGCCAACAATAACAATGACATCAGCTACCTCTAGGTCCTCACTTAAAAGGCTACCCCACTGGCTATTAAGAATATAATCTGCTGCTAAATAACTACTCCCTGTTAGTTTAAATTCATTTCGTATTGTATGTTCATTTAGATTCCCAATATAACCATTTATATAGATAAATAAATCTTTCTGTTCTCTATATTTACGAAAGTCACTACTCAACGTTACAGGAATAATTTCTTTTACACCTTTTGTTGCAATAAGCGGTATGTCATCATAATTTGTCGTATAGCATCTTAGCCATGGAAGATTATAAAGTACCTTTTGTGCATCAATACCGCCACTAACTGTTAATAGTGATTTTATTAATGTTATAAGTTGTAAATCAGTATTTTTTTCGCAATAAGTTTCAGATGCATCTGCTAAATCTTTGTTATCTTCTGGTAAGATACCACATTTACTATAAAGATGTTTCGCCAACCCAACTCCAGAGGGAAAATCATTACCATCAACATTTTTTACACCATAAGCAGCTCCTGCACCAGTAATAAGTATAGCTCTCCCATCAAGTATCTTTTCTAATATATTATCATTAATAAGCATTTCTATCTCCTCCATAATTTTTTCCTTAGTTATAAGTTAAAAACTCCCTTAAATAAAATCCGTTTCCTCTACACTACCCTTTTTACATCAAATTTATCAGCTCATGATATACATTAGACATAAATACTAACGTCTGAGCATGTGTTATTTTGGGAAATATATCAAAGATCATTACTAATTATTTATAGATTTACCAACTTCGCATTATTGCTATAATGCCACCTTAAACCAAAATCTCAACTTTTTGTCATCTGTTGATATTTTATATAACTGTGTATACATGAAAGTCATCACCCCTGCTAAAAGGCATCCATTATAAATCCTGCTCTAAAGGTAAGATTTACTCCCGTTGTAGAGCAAAAAGGACATTGCCGTGTCCGCCACACGATTCAAATCTCTTTCAGCAAAGCTGAATTGAAAAATTAAATTCCAGTTCGTTCAGCCCCAAACTGGAACTTAGTATTGCAAAGTTACCACCAGAAGTTACTCTAGCAAATCTTCCGGTATGTTATATTAGTGGTTCAGCACCAGACTCCGGATGGCGTTATACCAAGGAGAAAATACCATGGCAAAGAACGCGCACCTTACTCTTGAAGAAAGAGCCACTATAGAAGTTTCCCTCAGAGAAGGAACTTCATTTACTGAGATTGGAAGAGAACTAGGTAAAGATCCATCTACCATCTCTAAAGAAGTTAAAAACCATAGTCAAACAGTACGTAAAGGGAGCTATAATCCCTGTGCTAATCGCACTGGCTGTTCTCATATGGGAAAGGCATGTAAACCATGCAAACACCCCTATCACGGTTATTGCAAGGGATGTTCATATCGGAACTGTTATGAGCATTGTCTTGACTTTATTGAACTTACATGTCATAAGCTAAATA
>JAEWMZ010000476.1 GCA_023392995.1 Bacillota bacterium | reverse complement strand
TCCGTGTACTGTGTAGCCATGTCCATTCCTCCATATGTTTTTATTATACCTCTATGTTAAGAAATTTCCATGTCTAACTTGTACTATATATATTCTAGCACCACCTTACAGATGAAAACAGCGAGTCCTTAAAAAAACTTTCGGTTCGGAAGGAATTGAATCTACAAAGAGAGCACGCAAAAAATGCAATCCTCGATCAGCTCAGCTGTGGTAAAAGCTATGGTGAGATAAGTCCAGAATTGACAGCATTGGAGCTAAGTGCTACCATTACAGAAAAGCTACTGGATGCATTTCCAGGATATTATGGACGACTGATCAGCCTGAACTGGGCGCGGTTTTTGAATGAACCACTGATAACTGAGGAACAGCAAAGTGCTTACCAAGAGATCCTATTGTTTTTAGATAATGTGCCGTCCATGAATTTTCCGGAAAGCTTGCAGGTATATCTCGAGGATGCGACTCAGAATCTCAGTACCCTGGATATTAAAAAATTGAACGAAAAGACAAAAGAGTCAATCGAAGATCCAGATACTTTTCTATCTGAGAACAAAGAATTTCTGGAATCCTACCTGGCTTATATTCAATCAGAGGAATATAAAAACTCACCCATGGCTCAAATGAAGGCTTTGCTTAACGAGTTTAACAAAACCAGCGGTTATTACGATATCTTAATTCCTGCAATGAAGAGGTTAAGTCCGGCTTATGCCAAATATTGTGAACAGAGTGAAATCGCAAACGAGAAAATATATGCTATATACCCTGATGCAAAAAAGCTTGATATGAGGTAAAATAAGATACCCCTGCCGTTCTACTGACTTTTACATTTTGTTCAAAATGTAAAAGTCAGTAGAACGGCAGATAGGAAAGGACAATACTAACGCTATGGGGCTAATTGAAATTTTAGTAAAACAATCTGGAAATCCATCCGGCCGCCTCGGGAGAATTATGGTCAAAATCATGAATTTCATGGATTCCGGGATAAATAAATGGGTAATAGAAAAGGTTAACCAACCTAACGGGGTTGCTTTAGAAATCGGCTGCGGCGGCGGAGAAACCATGTTGACACTTTTAAAAGAGCATAAGCTTCAACATATCACAGGTATTGATTCTTCGATTGATTCGATTAACGTAGCAAAAAAGAAGAACCATGCTTTTCTCCGGCAAAATAAGGCAGATATCCTTCTTGGAAATGTAACCGCACTACCCTTTCCTCACAATTCTTTTGATATCATATTTGCAGTACGTTCCCATTATTTCTGGGATGATCTTGATGGTGCTTTTTCTGAAATATATCGCACGCTAAAGCAGGGTGGAACAATGGTAATACTTTCAGAGCAATACAAAATACAATACCATATGAAAAAGTACAACACAGATACTTCCATGACTCAGTTTTTAACTGCGATTGGGTTTAATAATATATATATTGAAAATAAAGCTTCCCTACAATGTATAACCGCTGAAAAGTAAAATACCCAAGCTTCATGCCCATTGATAAAAATGTTAATTCTAACGGTTATGATGTTAATCTAGCTCTCAACTCTATAAATTGAAAGGATCAGCTTATGTTATTTATAGAAACCGAAAAAAGTTCCCTTCCAACCATTCTGTTATTGCATGGCGGAGGGCTTTCCTGGTGGTCATTAAAGCCTGTTGTAGAACTGCTCCGGGAAAAGTATCATGTAATCACTCCTGTGATTGATGGGCATGGTGAAGATGCTTCGAAGACTTTTATCAGCATCGAGAACTCCGCTCAACAATTGATCCGGTATATTGATACTTATCATGGGGGTAAGCTCTATGCCATCGGAGGCTTATCCATTGGTGCGCAGATTGTCACAGAAGTCCTCTCAATTAGAGAATCGATCGCGGATTATGCCATCCTTGAAAGCGCTCTGGTCTATCCGATCAAAGGTACCGCTTTCCTGACCGTTCCAGCTTATAAGCTGTTCTATGGCTTAATTAAGTATCGATGGTTTGCCAGGTTACAGGCTAAAACCTTATGTGTACCGGACGACATGTTTGAACAATACTATAAGGACAGTCTGAATATGACTCAGCAATCATTGATTCATATGACCTTAAGCAACGGAACCTACGCGCTTAAAAATACGATATCAAATACGAAAGCCAAGGTTTTGATCCTGGTAGGCGGTAAGGAAATTCCTATTATGAAGAAATCTGCTCAAAAGCTGCATAAAGCAATGAACAGCAGTGATTTGCATATCCTCCCCAATATGGGACATGGAGAGGTTAGTTTGCTTCACCCTGAAATGTACGTGGAATTGATTAGCAACTTCTTTAGTAAATAGTCATCATGTGATATTTTTATCACTTTTACATTGACGTCCTCCATCCAATGTGATATTATTGTCACATCAAATGAATATGAGGATTATATTTACAGGAGGATTTTTACATGACTCGTAAGAAAAACTATAAGCATAAGCATTTTTTAATTGTTTCTTTATCAATTATTTTAGGAGGTTCCCTATTTCTCCCCTTTGATATCCCTAATTTTGTTATTGCACAAACCGCTCTTATTTGCCTTTTTTGCGGACCCTATGAAAAAACAGACGAACTAGTTGAAAAGAATCTTAGTGCTGCAAATAAGTATACCCTGCTTTTATTGTTGATTATACTCATGATTTTTTCCTTACTTGTGAAAAACAATGTAACCATTTCTTCCGATACCTTTTCCCTTATAGCATGTACTGCCGTAGCAATGAGAAGTATTTTATTTCTATGTTTTGATGGATATCTTAATCTGGATAAAGGTGAATAATAATGCTGCTAACGAAATTAAAGGAATACCGATCACAGAGAAATATGAAGCAGGAGGAACTAGCAGAGCTGGTTGGCGTTAGACGTGAAACCATCATTCGCTTAGAAAAGGGGCAATATAATCCTTCGTTAAAGTTGGCTATGGATTTGGCAAAGGTTTTTCATGTCCCTGTTGAAGAATTATTTGAATTTACGGAAGAATAAGGTATCATAAAAATCACTTTAGATTAGGGGCAATACGAGCATGATATTAAAAGGAATAAAATTTGGTATGCTGTTGCAGCTGGCCGTTGGCCCTATGTGCGTGATGGTCTTTCAGACTTCTGCAACCTATGGTCTTCTGATTAGCTTGTCGCTGGTACTGGCCATTGCTATTGTGGATGCCATCTATATTGCATTATCCGGCTTAGGCATTGCAGCCATCCTTAATAATAATAGAGTAAAGTATATAATAAAGATATTTGGCTGTATCGTTCTGGTTTTATTCGGAGCAAATACAATAGCCGGGGCTTTTCATCTCACTCTATTGCCAAGCATTACCCTCTTCTCCAATATATCCGGACGGAGTATCTTTGTCCAAGGGCTTTTACTTACCGCTTCCAATCCATTAACGATTATCTTCTGGAGCGGTGTATTTTCCACACAGATTATCGAACATAATTATAATACTAGACAGCTCTTCTTTTTTGGTTTCGGCTGCGTGTTGTCTACCCTTTGCTTCCTATCTCTGATCGCAATATTAGGCACTGTGATCAGCGGCTTTTTATCACAGAATGTAATAGAATTTTTAAATATATGTGTTGGGATTATACTAATCTATTTTGGTATTCGCTTGCTGCTAAAAAAGCAATAGCGCCTATAGAAACAGAATAATATGCTTATCAAATAGTCTACTGCCACACGCTTTCGTATGTAAAATTTACTGCTTATGAGTTTCACAATTACCTTAACCAAACACAGAGAGAAAGGAATACATACATGGATTCTATAATTAAGATAGGAATTATCGGTGATTATGATGGACGCCCGTCTCACATTGCAACCGAGGAAGCAATAAAGCATAGCGCTAAAAAACTGGGCTTGGAGGTTGCCTCTATATGGTTGCCTACCGCTTCGTCTGATAACAATGTACAGGAACTTCAAACCTACCATGGTATATGGTGTGCTCCCGGTAGTCCTTATATCAGTATGAACGGAGCACTTAATGCGATCCAATTCGCAAGAGAACATAATTATCCCTTTCTGGGAACCTGCGGCGGATTTCAGCATGCCGTCATTGAGTTTGGGAGAAATGTTCTGCATATTCCTGCCTTAGAAGCCCTGGACTTTAATCCCTATGATGAAAATGAATATATTACTGCTCTCTCCTGCTCTCTGGTCGGGCAAACAAGGCATATCACTATAGATCAAGACTCCATATTATATAACATTTATCCGAGTGTTCAAATCACTGAAAAATACAACTGCAGCTTCGGGCTTAATAAAAGCTTTCAAAAATTATTAAACGAGAATGGCTTTCATGTAATTGGTATTGATGAGAAGGAGGACGCTCGAATTATGACTCTCTCAAGCAATACCTTTTTTATCGCCTCTCTCTTTCAGCCTCAATTAAGCTCCACCTATGAAACTCCACATCCACTGATTAATGAATATTTAAAGGCAGCCAAAGATAATAAACTTGGAATATAGTTTTTTTTGATTTAATTAGTTATATTGCTTCGGATTGTTTGAGTGACCTTTCTATCAGGCCTGTCACAATAGCCGCTTTAACTTAGGAGATGAATCGTATGGACAATATTATGAATATTCTTAGTATCCTTTTATGCTCATTCTTATGGATTATGCTCACAAATGCGTTAACAATGTCAGTGCCGGTCTGGCGGTTTAACAAGCACCCACAAGCTTTGAAGCAATATCTGATTACAGCTGATAATCATATTGATTTCCAACATGCAAATGAATGTGCAGCCTTTTCAACAGCCTATGTTCTAAGACATTTTAACATTGATGCTGATGGGAATGCACTATATCCTCATTTCCCTTTTAAATTCCCTGATGGAAGCATTTCACCGCTTGGCATACGCTTGGCTCTTAAGAGATATGGTTTCAAAACAAAGTATTACAAAGGAAATATACAGAGCTTAAAGTCAGAATTAGAGCATGGTATTCCTGTTATCGCCTCTCTATATTCTACTCCCGCTTCCAAGGTACGACACTTTGTTCCAGTCACTGGATATGATGAAGAGGGCTTTTATCTGGCTGAATCCCTGGAAAAGCTAGTGAATGCACCTGATGGTGATGGCATCTTCAATAGAAAAGTCAGCTATTCGGATTTCAAGCGAATGTGGGATATCAAGACCATCTATATGCCCCTATACAGCAATACCTATATTACCTGCGCTCCAAGATATGACAAGTAATAATAGTAACTCAATTATCCAGTGCTGTATTTTGCGTTTCCATCTCTTTATCCCACACAAAAGAAAGTCTTTATGCCCTTCGTGTAAGGTTGACATTGCACTTATCATCCTTTATAATTGTGTAAGGTTGACATTACATGATGATTCTTATACTGCCTTCCAATCGAGTAACAGATACCCTATTCCCTTTATATAATCACAGATAAGGAATCCTTAGATGAAAAATAGAATCAGAGAATTAAGAGAGCAAAGAGGCTTAACCCAGGAACAATTAGGCTCCTTGGTAGGAACCTCAAGACAAGCAATCAATGCCATCGAGACAGAGAAGTTTGAACCATCCATATGGCTTGCCTATGATATTTCAATGGTATTTGAATGCCCCATTGAGGAGGTATTTATCTTTGAAGAAAGTACGAGAAAATCAAGAGCGCAGTGCAGCAGGAGGAACGCCAGTGGCTATTAGA
>JAEWMZ010000387.1 GCA_023392995.1 Bacillota bacterium | reverse complement strand
CTCATCTACTTCTTGTTTTCATCCCTTATTCGTGCTATAATCCTTATTGTTCGGGGATATAGCTCAGATGGGAGAGCGCCTGCATGGCATGCAGGAGGCCGTGGGTTCGAGTCCCATTATCTCCATTCTTTTATTTACGATATTGATATTACAATACTTTTTATTGATGCTATGATGGTCACTATCCTATTTGCTGACTACTGGTTGTCCATTTCGACAAAGAGAGGAAGAATAGAATGCTTCTTGCAGATTATCACGTTCATTCTGACTTTTCCAGTGATTCCACGACTCCTACGGAACTCATGGTGGAACAAGGAATTAAGCTGGGCTTGCAAAAAATATGCATTACAGATCATATGGATTATGATTATCCGGATAAATTCGGGTATACTTTTTTATTTGACCCGGATCAGTACATGGCTAAGCTGGAGGAATTAAAACGGCGTTATTATAAGAAGATCGACGTACAGATGGGTATTGAGCTCGGATTACAACCTCATTTATCAACGAAGCTGACGGATTTAATTCACAACTATCCCTTTGACTTTATTATCGGCTCCTCTCATCTGGTGGATCATATGGATCCTTATGATCCGGAATACTGGCTAGATCGTACCGTCTCTAATGGAATCCAGCGCTATTTTGAATCTATTGTTGAGAATTGTAAAGCCTATCAGGGCTTTCATGTCTATGGACATATAGATTATATTATTCGCTATGTACCAAATCAGAAGGAGCTTAAGTATGATTATTCCTATTCGGATTATTCCGATCTTTTGGATGAGGTGCTAAAAACTATTATATCTTATGGAAAAGGCATAGAAGTAAATACTGCGGGCTTAAAATATGGACTGGGCTACGCCCATCCAAAGCAGGAAGTGCTCAAACGATACCTGGAGCTGGGTGGTGAGCTGATTACTGTTGGTTCTGATGCCCACAAGCCGGAGCATTTAGGCTATGATTTCCATTTGATCCCAGACTATTTAAAATCTTTGGGTTTTCGTTATTACGCTATCTTCGAACAAGGAAAACCAAGCTTTGAAAAGCTATCCTAGTTCTTTTTCACAATTAACAGAAACATCCATTACAAAATCAGGTTCATTTAACACAACATAATCTCCTAATACTTGACCATCTTCACTTTTGACATATGCTGCAATATCTTGTATGTTGAAATTAATAACTTAGAATTATATCAGATTCTGATTAGAGGTTCTTTTGATTGATTAATTAATACAGATGCTGGTTACACTACTTTTGCTTTGTAAATAATTTTCAAAAAAGAGGAGCCTAATCTATGAATATAATACAACGGCTATTAAAAAGAATCCGCAATGAAGGTTTGTATAAAACAATGAAGTATATCATATATGCTTCTAGTTATTGCTTAAGAGAGGTATTTTGTAATATAATTATTGATCTTATTTGTAGCCATAGGTTATTAAACGGAAACATCAAAACAGCGTATAAATGGCTTGGTTCCAATGATACCTATCATTCGAAATATTCAGCTTTGCCAATCATATTTAGATTCGTAAGAATTAAATCAAATGATGTTTTAGTAGATATTGGATGCGGGAAAGGTAGAGTTATAAATTATTGGGTATTTAAACGATATAAAAATAAAATAATTGGCTTAGAGTTAGATAGAACAATAGCTAAGCATACTGCAAATCAATTCTCCAGATACAAGAATATCACAATTATTCCCGGTAATGCTCTGCTAAATATCCCTTCTGATGGAACAGTCTTTTATTTTTATAATCCATTTTCCAAAGAACTCGTAGCACAATTTGAAGAGATATTATCCGATAGATTTAAAAATAAACCTATAAGGATAATATATTATAATCCAAAAAGTATTGATGTTTTTGACAATGGTAGATGGAATATTAAATATATAAACTTCGAAAAGGACTTAGGGTATAAAAAGTGGGGACGCATTAATAAATATCATGATTTAGCAATTATTAAAAATAAAGTAAGCCATAAAAGAAATATATAGATTTGTTATCAATTATGTTAAGACGAGTAAGATATTTCCCTTTATTAAAATTGCAACAATCTTTAAAGGCGAGTTACTTGACATCCTCAAAAACGGATTTATAATACAAGCATGGGCAAGATCCACTGAAAAATGGTCTTGCCCAAAATTAACACTTAAATTTTATATCCATTTTTTGAGTTTACACGGACTTTTTCAATAAATCTTTTTCATTTACCAAAGTCAACTTCTATTACAACAAAGTTATGCAGAGACAAAAATACTTTATGATATAATGCACACATAATTTGCAGCCTCATGATTATTTCATAATCGTTCCGCCGCCAACCACATAATCACCTTGATAAAATACAACTGCTTGTCCAGGTGTGATTGCGCGCTGTGGTTCCTCAAAAATACAAAGCACCTCATCTTCACCCGTTCTCCGGATGATACATTTTGCACCCTTGTGGCTATATCTGATCTTTGCTTCGACTTCCATTTCGCCTTCCAAATCCTCAATTGCCATAAAATTTAACCGATTCGCTTTTAAGCGATCTGAAAACACCTCATTGGCATTCCCCAGGACTACCTCATTCGTTTCCGGTCTCAACTCCACAACAAAGACAGGTTGTCCCATTGCGATTCCCAGACCCTTTCGCTGTCCGACCGTATAATGGACAAGACCTTTGTGTCTTCCAAGGATTTCCCCGGAGGTATTCACATAATTACCAGGCGTTAAGCCAGAATAACCCTTTTGCAATATAGGAGAGGAACTTGAATTAACCGAAGCTTTTTCCTTTTCCTCGAGATATTTCTCGATAAAGCCCCCATAGTTATTATCTGAGATAAAACAAATCTCCTGACTATCCGGCTTATGAGCAACCGGCAGCTTCAGTGTTTCTGCCAGCTTTCTGATCTCATCCTTTGCAAATTCTCCTACTGGCATAAGCGTATGTGCCAACTGATACTGTGTCAGATTATATAAGGCATAGGTCTGATCCTTTGCCTGGGTCACTGATTTTTTAATGCTATATCTTCCATTGGGAAGCTTCGCTATACTCGCATAGTGTCCGGTAGCGATATAGGAGGCTCCAATGTCCAGGGATCTTTTTAACAGGGTTTCCCACTTCACATAACGGTTGCAGGCAATACAGGGGTTTGGCGTTCTTGCTTGTAGGTATTCATCTACAAAATAGTCAATGACATTCGTTCGAAATTCCTGCTTAAAGTTCATTACGTAATAAGGAATGTCAAGAACTGCTGCTACTCTTCTGGCATCTTCCACTGCGCTGAGGCCGCAGCAACCACCATTCTCTTCTATAGAACAGACATCTTCATCCTGCCAGATCTGCATGGTGATACCGATTACATCATATCCCTGCTTCTTTAAAAGGTATGCCGCAACAGAGGAATCTACGCCTCCCGACATTCCAACTACTACTTTTTCCATTAATATTCTACTTCCTCTTCATCCTCATGAATATCAGACTTCGGCTTTTCTAAGCCTTCAATCTTCATATTATTCTTTTCTGCATAATCCCAAAGAGCTGCATGAATAGCTTCCTCAGCCAATAAGGAACAGTGAACCTTTACCGGCGGCAGACCATCAAGAGCCTCCATAACTGCTTTGTTGGTAACCTGAAGTGCTTCCTGCACAGATTTACCTTTTACCAGTTCTGTTGCCATGCTGCTGGTTGCAACAGCAGCTCCGCAGCCGAAGGTCTTAAATTTAACATCATTAATAATTCCATCTTCATTGATATCAAGATAGATTCTCATAATATCTCCGCATTTTGCATTGCCTACGGTACCTACCCCGCTGGCATTCTCTATTTCTCCCACATTTCTTGGGTTTGTAAAATGATCCATTACTTTTTGAGTATACATCGTATTTCCTCCATTGTTTTATAATGCTCTATCTTATCGTTCTTAATTATCTCTTCTTCATAAAATCTTCGTATAGAGGTGACATCTCACGCAGCTTCGCTACAATCTCTTTGATTTGATCAACTGTGTAATTAATCTCCTCCTCTGTAATCTCATCACTTACCGTCAGACGCAGAGAGCCATGAGCGATTTCATGAGGCAGACCGATTGCAAGAAGTACATGGGAAGGATCTAAAGACCCTGAAGTACAAGCTGATCCGCTGGAAGCGCAGATATTCTTCATATCCAGCATGATTAACAAGGATTCACCCTCAATGAATTGGAAACTAAAGTTCATGTTATTCGGAAGTCTTCTGACCTTATCTCCGTTCACTCGTACAAATGGAATCTCGGAAAGCACACGCTTCATCAACAGATCCCTTAATTTGCATTCCTTTTCTTCTCTTTCCTTCATTGTTGCTAGCGCAATCTCTGCGGCCTTACCAAAGCCTACGATTGCCGGAACATTTTCTGTACCTGCACGTCTTTGTCTTTCCTGAGCACCGCCATGAACGAAGGATCGAATTTTTACACCCTTTTTGATATAGAGAAGTCCAATTCCCTTGGGTCCGTTCAATTTATGAGCACTTGCACTCAACATATCAATATTTAGTTCCTTTACATCGATTGGTACCTGCCCAAATGCTTGTACCGCGTCGGTATGGAATAAAATATTATGTTTTTTAGCAATTTCACCAATTTCCTTAATCGGTTGGATTGTACCAATTTCGTTATTCGCAAACATCACAGTAATTAAAACAGTTGTTGGACGAATTGCTTTTTCTAATTCCTCCAGCTTTAGAATACCATTCTCATCAACATCCACATAAGTAACTTCATAGCCATGCTTTGCTAAGTATTCACAGCTGTGAAGAATTGCATGGTGCTCGATTTTGGAAGTAATGATATGGTTCCCCTTCTCTGCATAAGCTTCCAGGGTTGCTTTTAATGCCCAGTTATCTGCTTCCGTACCACTTGCAGTAAAATAAATTTCTGAGGTATCTGCACCAATCACCTTAGCTACCTGTGTTCTCGCTTCATCAACGGCTTTCTTATTCTGTGTAGCATATTCGTACACGCTGGAAGGATTTCCAAACAGCTCTGTAAAATAAGGAAGCATTGCTTCTACAACTTCTGG
>JAEWMZ010000374.1 GCA_023392995.1 Bacillota bacterium | reverse complement strand
GAGGAAAGCCGAGGTCAGTTTGAGGGGATACGTATCTTGTTTTTTAACTTGATTCCTATGGTTATTGGTACATCGATCGGGAATATTATTATCAAGAAGGGTGCAGGGAGTATGATCAACGAATATGGCATTACAGAAAATATTCCTACGGAAAGCATTTATCTGTGGGCAGCACTGCTGGTGCTGGTGCCTATGATACCTTTACTGTTTGGGGCAAAAGCTTATTATAAAAGAGTACAGGAAGCCACTAGGAAAAGCTGAGGAAATACATACGCTGATGAACAGAAATAGCAAGATCGCATCTTTTGAAAGATAACGTGATAGTAGACCAATCATACAGCATCAGAGGTGAAATATTTGAATTACCAAGAGTTGGAGCAGAATTTATTAAATAAAAAGGAAGCGGAGATATTTTACCGTAATTTATACTATAAGAACCCAAGCCTATATGCAACCACAATTCCGGACTGGATCACCTTTCGAAATAAATACAAGGAAAGTTATCCAGTGGACATTGATATTCCATTAATTCCGCCAGGTGTTATAGATGCTGTATGGGAAGATTGGACAGAAGCTTTATCAGAGGAGATATCATTGATGATATCAAACCAGGCATGAATACGATTGTTTATGAAATAGACTACTATCAAAATGAATCCGTGTATTATGTTTTGTTTGACTGTAAGGACGGAACAGAAAGCTTAATGAATTGCCTTTCCTATGATACTGATATTGAGGCGGTGTATCTCTTGGGAGATTTTATAGTTGTTTCTGAAGACGGTTTTCTTACCGGCGATAAGAACACGAGGATTGCTTCGGGTAATTTCTCAATCACTAAATCAGAAAAAGAAATAGATGCTTCAAGGCTGATCGAACAGGGTTATCCCTTCTTTGCAGGAGAAATGATATTGGAAAAGGAAATCCTGCTGGAGGAAACAAACTGCAGGCTTTGCCTGAAAGGACGCTATGCGGTGGCTGAGGTGTTTTTGAACAATCATTTTGTGACAAAGCTAATGTTTGATGATATTTGTGATTTGTCCGAATATGCAAAAGAAGGAATTAACCATTTAAAGCTTCGTGTGATGAATGGTAACAGGAATCTGCTGGGTCCTTTTCATTGTGCAGCTGATCCTGAGCCTTATGCGGTAGACCCCGGTTTATTTGACATGTATGGCACCTGGAAGGATGGAAAGAGTGATTTGTACCGGGATAGCTATTCCTTTGTTTGTTTTGGAATAACAGAGCTTATTTTGATAATATGAAATTGAATATAATTGTGTAAATGTTAATTTTGCCCAGGAGTTTGATGTGCGATTTGCACAAAAAAATAAAAATATATTATAATTAATGACTATATATTTGTACTAAAAATTATGATATAGTCTAATTAATAAAAGACAAACAGTGATAATCGTTTGTTTTTTATTTTCCAGATTAGTTACGCGCGTAACCAAAATGTTAACCATCGTAAACAAACGTTAATAAGGGGGAGATTATGGTAACAAGAAAAGAGGTGGCTGAACTCGCGAGGGTATCAGAAGCTACCGTATCCTATGTGGTAAACAATACAAAAAATGTGACACCCGAAGTAAGAGAAAGAGTTCTTGCGGCTGTACATAAACTGGGATACCGGCCTAACCTGATAGCCAGAAGTTTAGTTACAAAAGAGACAAGACATGTTGCAATGC
This sequence comes from Bacillota bacterium, assembly GCA_023392995.1. Taxonomy (GTDB): domain Bacteria; phylum Bacillota; class Clostridia; order Lachnospirales; family Lachnospiraceae; genus Mobilitalea. Next base: position 941 of record JAEWMZ010000374.1, on the reverse strand, counting down.
TGGTAGATAATCTGAAAAATCCATACTATTGTGAAATCTTAGAAGGTGCGCAGTCAATCGCTTCGGAAGCGGGATACATCGTGTCCGTCTTATCGATTGATGTATCGAATAAGGAGTCTGTTATGGAATTAGCCAGCAGAGGAGTTGACGGAATTATATTTGCAATGGGTAGCGAAAAGGTTGATAACTATTTAAGAATTGGACCTCCCTGTGTATATGTTGGTGAGAATGTTTATATGAGTTATCAAAAGGCAATTGATGATATGATTGGATGCCTTGTGGAAAAAGGTCATAGGAAGATAGCAATGCTTTGTGGTATCCCGCTGGATCAGGATAATATTCGATATCAGAATTTTGTAGAAGCGATCAATCATCACGGACTTAATTTGAATGCAAGATTAATCGTGGATGCTTGTTCTAATGGACGTACCGATGAAGCAGAGGGTTCACGGGCTATGACGGAGCTTTTAGCACGCAAAGAAGAGTTCAGCGCTGTGTATGCAATTAATGATTTAATGGCAATGGGAGCAATGAAGGTGCTAAGAGAAGCAGGAATACAAATTCCCCGGGATGTATCAATCATCGGCTGTGATAATTTAAGCATTTTAAGGTACTTATCACCAACCTTATCTACCATGGATGTAGAGGCGTTTCAGGTTGGAAGATCTCTGATGCAGTTATTAATAGAAAAAATTAAAGTAGAACCTCTTTCAAGTAATACAATAGATGCAAGCTTTATCCCCAGAGAATCTATTGCAGAAGCAGGAAAATAAAAATGTATGGGAAGGGAAATAAATTATGAGATTAAAAAGATTACTATGCATATTATTATCAACTAGTTTGGTATTCGGTTCTTTTGTTGGCTGCAGCAAAAAGGACACTTCAAGTACAGATAATCAGGGTGTTGTAGAGGAAAATACAAATACTACAGTGACAGACAC
>JAEWMZ010000221.1 GCA_023392995.1 Bacillota bacterium | reverse complement strand
AAAATGTACTTCCCCACCTCTATCAGATTCTTGATTCGGTATTAAGCGATAAGCTGATTAACAGTACGCAAACAGCGTTACAGGTCGTACTTAGTAATGCAGGAATTACCCTGATTCGAGCTCTGATCGGTTTTCTAATCGGTATTGCCGTTGGATTTGTTCTGGCCTTTTTCATGAGTATGTTTAAGGTGGTGGAGAAAACTTTTTTCCCTTATCTAATGATTATTCAGATGATTCCTATTCTTGGTATGGCACCAATTATTCTGGCAGTCACCAAGGATATTGACACCAGTCGTATCGTAATTGCCGCTATTCTTACCTTTTATCCGGTGGCTACCAATACCCTTGCCGGCTTTAAGGCAGTGGAAAAGGAAAAGAAAGAGCTGATGTATTCCATCTCAGCTACAAACTTTCAGATTTACAGTAAGTTAATGGTGCCTTACAGTATGCCATATTTTTTCACAGGCCTAAAGATAGCGGCTCCCATGGCAATCACTGCTTCCATTCTGGTTGATACTTTGCAGGGGGGAGGAGGACTTGGTACCATGCTTTCTCAATCCTTAAAGCACGCTATGTCCATCTATGTGTTCTGGCAAATCGTATTCTTCAGTGCAATCATCGGTATTTTAAGCTTCTATCTGATGGTGGTCATCGAGAAGTTGCTGTCACCCTATAAACGAATTAAGAAAGCAAAGAAAGGGGTGGGTGAGATTGGAGACTAAAAAGTATTTTAGAATAACAAAAAATTCCGTAACAACAATCCTGTACCCAGTTCTTTTTGGTGTACTGGTAGCAGTGCTTTGGCAGACCCAGGTATTACACAAGCTAATAGGAGCAGATACCTTTACCCTGCCGCTTCCGGGACGAATCTTCACCATTATTTCAGATAATGCGCCGGATATTATGGTTAATGTTAAGGCGACGGTAACCGTTGCGCTGGGAGGGTTGCTCTTAGGTTCCTTGCTGGGATATTTGCTGGCAATACTAGCTACCATGTTTCCGAAATGGGGAGTCGGCGGATTAACAGTGGTCTCCGCCTTTAATGCGATTCCAATCATAGCGATAGCCCCCATATTAAATAATCTGACAAAGGATTTCAGCAAAAACCCCAATACCCGCAGTATGCTGGCTAAAATGCTGGTAGTAATGATTATGTGCACTGTATCCATGAGCATCAATGCTTACCGGGGATTTACAGAATTAAAGCCCTTTTCACTGGATTTGATGAATTCTTATGCAGCCAGTAAAACCACGGTTTTCCTAAAACTTAGAGTTCCCAATAGTATTCCCTATCTGTTTACCGCACTAAGAGTCAGCGTTCCAGGCAGTGTAATCAGTGCTTTGGTTAGTGAATACTTTGCGGAGTATATCATAGGAGTAGGGCGTCAGATACGAGAAAATATCGTGCTGGCACAGTATGCCACCGCCTGGGCTTACATTACAGTAGCCTGCGCCATCGGAATTATACTGTATGTGATTCTTCTGATTGTGGAAGGAATCTTGTTGAAAGGGAGGCGCTAAAGAGAACCCATCTCAATTCTTGGGAAGGCGTTAATTTACTCCATATATCTCGATTATTAGGAAGCTTTGTCCGCTTCCTGTAATAAAAGTTATCAGAAGTATTATTTTAGGTTCTGATAAAAGGCGCAGTACCTTGCGTCGTGCATCTCGATTATCGAATCCGGAAATTTGATTCGATAATAAAAGCCATGAGAAGTTGTCTTTTACTAACCCACTATGTTCAAAATTAAAGGAGGATTCATTATGAAAAAATTCAAGAAGTTCTGTTCCCTGCTATTAACCGTAACTTTAGTCATCTCGTTGTTAACCGCATGCGGTTCATCTGAGAAGGAAAGCACAAGCACTTCAGTTACCAAAGCCCCGGAGGCAACTGCACCGGCGGCGACTGCTCCGGCTGAGGAAGAAGCTGCCGCTGCAGGTCCTTATTATAATCCAGGTACCAGTTCAGAAGACATCATTAAGGATGCAGCATCAAAAGGTCAGGTTGGTAACTGGGGACTTGGAAATGAATATGAGATTCAGGCATTATTAGCAAAGTATGGCCAGCCTACGGACTTCTTAAGCCAGGCTTTTGATATGGATGGTTTTGATGATGACTCCATTTTGTTAGCATCGGCAATGACCTACAATGAATTGGGTCTGGTAAAGAACAGCTATGATGGTGGTTACGGTTATGGCGATTCCGTAGGTTTCATCGATATGAATGATGAAGGCGTAGCAATGCTGGAAGATAATATTTTTACAACAAAAGCCTTTGCTGAGGCGAATCCGGAAACAGTGAAAGCCTTTATCTATGCTTCTATGAAGGGCTGGGAATATGCATGTGCTAACCCGGAGGAGGCAGCGGATATCGTATTTAAATATGGTTCCTCTGTATCCACCGATCATCAGAAATACATGGCTGGCGAGGTTAAGAAGCTGGTAGAAACAGATACCACCGGTGCTACCGTAACAAACTATGGTAACATGGATGACACTGCCTTACAGCAGACACTGGATTTGGCAAAACAGTATATTAAACTGGAGGATTCCGTAGCAGCAGAAAAGCTAAAGTCCTTAACGCTGGATAATATCAGAGATACGTCTTATTGGACAGCAGCAATGGCCTCTGACGGAAAGTTCTCACCGGAGAAGAAGGACGTATCCATCCAGTTAAAATGGTTACCACAGGCACAGTTCATGGGGTATTATGTAGCACTTGAGAAAGGCTATTACAGTGAAGCAGGCTTAAATGTAACAATCGTTCCCGGCGGCGGAGATATTGCAGAGACTACCGCAGTAAATAATGCACAGGTTGATTTTGGTGTTACCTGGGTGTCTAACTTAATCGCAGCAAATTCCGGCGGTATGGAGTTAGTAGAAGTATCTCAGGTATATCAAAGATCTGGTTTAGTACTTGTTTATAAGTTAAATAAGTAATTTCTCAGTCCTTACGAAGTAAAAGCAGGATGAAATAATTAGGGACTTAAGACAGATAGTTTTTTGACTGCTTTCTTTCATATGAAAAAGAATGGGCTCCTCGGGTACAGGTTAAGAATATGGTAATTGATGTTTGCACAAGAGATACCGAACAGGTTGGATAGAGCAGGGAAATCAGTTGGATATTTACTTAACAGGTAACCGAGGAGTTTATAATTCCTGCGGCTGGTATTACATAGCCGTAGAATTTCAGGACGGGATAGAAGGATTATTTATAAAATTAATCGCTTAACTAGGAACGGCTGTATTATGCTGATGTACGAAGCGGCAGATAGGTTGTAGAATGGAGGATTTATATGGATTTATTAATTAAGAATGGAATAATTGTAACAGCAAAAGAAAGCTTTATTGCAGACATTGCCGTAAAGAATGAGAAGATCGTTTGTATTGGAACGAATCTGGAGTTGGAAGCCGCTCAGGTGGTAGATGCTACAGGAAAATATGTACTGCCGGGTGCCATTGACGCCCATACCCATCTGGCTATGCCCTTTGGGGGAACCGTATCTGCAGACGGATATTTATCAGGAACCAGAGCAGCGGCTTGCGGCGGAGTTACAACGGTATTTGATTATCCGATGCAACGAAAGGGTAAGGGAATTCTTGAGACAATTAAGGAAAGAGAGCAGATGTGCGATCCGGAGGCCTGTGTGGATTATGCTTTCCACTGTATTATTACAGATCTGAATGGCGGTGAACTCTTAGAGGAATTTGAGAAAGCCGTTGAATATGGTATTACCAGCTTCAAATGCTTTCTAGTATACAAAAAAGAGGGCATGATGGTGGATGACGCAACCCTCATTAAGGTTTTGTTAAAAGCAAAGGAAGTAGGAGCAATCACCAATATTCATGCCGAGAATCCAGATGTCATTGATCTAAATATTGAACAGTTTTTAAAGGAAGGCAAGACTTCTGCCTGGTATCATTATTTAAGCAGACCCGAGTTTGTGGAAGCGGAAGCGGATAAAAGGGCGGTTCATTGGGCGAAATCGGTAGATGCACCCTTATATATTGTTCATATGGCTGATAAGGAAGGCCTTGAGGCAGCGGCAGAGGCAAAGCTGGCAGGGCATCCCATCTATATTGAGACCTGCCCTCAGTATCTGGAGTTCACCTGTGAGGTCTATAAGAGAGAGGATGGCAGAAACTTCGTTTGTTCACCGCCGATCAAGGCTCAGGAAAGCCAGGATGCACTTTGGGATGCGATCCGAAGGGGTACGATTGATACGGTTGCAACAGATCATTGTCCCTTCCAGAGCTACGAAAAGGATTGGGGCAAGGATGACTTTACAAAAATTCCAAATGGCTGTGCTGGAATTGAGAATCTATATCCCTATATGCTGGCAGCGGCAAATGCGGGAAAGATCAGCTTTAACCGGGCAGTGGAGCTATGTGCTACCAATCCTGCCAGAATCTTTGGCTGTACACAAAAAGGCTCGCTTACCGCAGGTAAGGATGCAGATATCGTAATCTATGACCCGGAAAAGGACTTTACCATTTCCGTAGATAACATGCACTCTGATTATGACCACACCATCTGGGAGGGCAAAAAGCTTCATGGTTATCCGGTTCAAACCTATGTAAGGGGAAAACTGGTTTATGATCAGGGGGATTTTGTAGGAGAGGTTGGTTATGGGAGCTTTGTAAAGAGAGTTCCGGATAAAAATCGTTAGTGTAGGTGCATTAGGATGCCGAATAGGTTGCATTTGATATAGAAGAGCGTTAATGAAGGACGTTAATGAAGGACGTTAATGAAGGACGTTAATAAAGGACTTAATAAAGGACGTTAATAAAGGACTTAATAAAGGACGTTATAAAGGAAGTTATAGGATAGCATTATAAAATAGCGTGAACGACATTATAGAAGGTTATTTAGAAGCGTTAAGGCTTCCGTAGATTTCATATAAAATAAAAATGCAAGGATGCTTGCAGAAGGTTTGGAGTGATAGCGGTGAGTAATATAGCATATAGAGATATGAACTTAACCTGTGAAGCAGGAAGTTGTCTTCTTTGTCATGAGGCACCCTGTACAAAAGCATGTGCGTATGGGC
>JAEWMZ010000215.1 GCA_023392995.1 Bacillota bacterium | reverse complement strand
TCGTTGCAAGTGTTCCCTCCACCCTTTCCTCCGGCGGAAGATTTAAGGTGTTCCCAATCATAGATTTTCTAGAGGTTCCAAGCAGGACAGGAAAGCCGATCTCCTTCAGCAGCTCCAGGTGATTCATTAATTCCAGGTTTTGCTCGTAGCTTTTTGCGAAACCGATTCCCGGGTCTAGCATAATGTTTTCCGGCTTCACACCTGCCTCCAATGCAATTGCCACACTTTTCTTCAGATCAGCGATTACCTCTGACAGATAATCCTGGTACTCAGCTTTTTCCCTGTTATGCATCAAACAGCAGGGAACACCAAGGGCTGCCGCCACCTTTGCCATATCCGGGTCTTTCTGAAAGCCCCAGACATCATTAATCAGATGTGCCCCGGCTTTCACGGCTTCCTTGGCCACTATGGCTTTATAGGTATCTACCGAAATCGGAATATCAAACTCCCGGTGTAACGCTGTGATCACCGGTATTACTCTTTCCAATTCCTCCTCTGCTCCAACCATGACATGATTTGGCCTGGTTGACTCTCCTCCGACGTCAATGAGATCCGCCCCCTGGTCAATCAATTCCTTCGCGTGAAATAATGCATTGTCCAGGTGATTGAATTTCCCGCCATCAGAAAAGGAATCCGGCGTAACATTCAGGATTCCCATGATATAGGTTCTCTTTCCTATCTCAAAATTCTTATTTCCAATAATCACTGATCTAACCCTCCCTATCATAAATGGTATACTTTCCCTAGTGAGAACTTATTCTTGCTTGAATTTGCCTAAAATCCTTCACCCGCTTAAATCATAATGCCGTTATATCCTCTGCCGATACTCCTGTGGCTGTTCCATCTACACTTAATATTTTATGAAATCGTTCTTTTTTTCCTCAGTCCAGTTACATTCGGCAGATGCCTTACAGCAATAACAGGCTCTTGATGTCTTATCTGCTTCATAAATAATCTCATTCAAGCTATTTCGAGTTCTTCCAACTCGTCGATGACTAAGAATCGCCTCCAGTATCTGCTTTCTTTCCGACTCCTGGTATCCACATTCTATCAGAATAGGTTCTGCTAATTCTGCACTTGCTATGTCGTGAGGTAGGTTCTCGGTATATTGTTTCCATCTGCCGATATCATGCAGCAGCGCGATTGCATAGATCAGCTCCTTCGAATAATTCAGGCTCTGCTCCAAATTAATAATATAGGCGATTCTGGCTACATCCAGAAAATGAGGTAAATCGTGACGGCAGAAGCTGCGATTGCGCTCCTCTGCTTCATTTCGTTTCAGATACTCCTGATATGCCGGATGCTTCAGTATAAGATTATATCGCTCACTATTATTTCTCTTAAGTTTACTTCTCTCATATTCCTTCTCAATCATCCTAAAGCTCCTTCATGAAATAAACGGGGATATTATCCACAATTTAGAAGAAATTCCGGTCTAATATCCACAAGTTTACTATTCCTCTACACGTTATCCGCTGGCTATTCAAGATATCATTTCAATATATTATTTCTATATATTAGTCCTATATCAGTCCTATATGATCATAAGCTATCCTTCCAAGATCATCATCCTGCATAGATTATAGTAAGCGGACTATACAAAGATCATTGGCAAATTAATTCTAGCTGCATAGCATACCATTCGTATTAAATTACGAGTTTTCCTGCTCCAATTCTGCTACTGTTTTATTCAACACAGGGTGCTTCTTATTTGGTGCAATCTCCGCTAGCGGAGAGAGAACAAAAAGTCTTTCGTGCATTCTTGGATGCGGTATGACTAAGGTATCCGTATTTATTATATCATCTTCATAAAAAATAATATCAAGATCCAAGGTTCTCGGACCCCATCTTAAGGTTCTTACCCGCCCATACTGATTCTCAATCTGATGGAGCTGTTCTAATAACAATTGGGGCGATAACAGTGTTCTTACCTGCGCAACACAATTAAGAAAATCCTCCTGCTCCACATATCCGACAGGCTCAGTCACTAAAAATTGGGAAGTCCTCACCACCTGAGTAGAGTCGCAATTCATTACATTCAGCGCAGACTTAAGATACTGCTCCTTATCCCCCATATTCGAACCCAGCGCAATATATGCTGTTTTCCAGGAACGTTCTATTCTTACCCCGGCATACTTTAGAACATTTCCGATTGGTGCCCAGGGTTTTTTTATCGTAACATTGACCTTCTCCACTTCAGAGTAACGAACAAGTATAAATTTAGCAACCTCTTCTGCACATTTCTCGATGAGGTCAAACTTATTCTTTGTGAAGAGGTCTGAAATTTGATTGCATACCTCCGCATAACTGACCGTTTTTGTCAGGTCATCTGTTACTCCCGCAGCCTGCAAATTCATAAAAAGCTCTAAGGAAATGATAAACTTTTGCCCCAGTACCTTCTCTTCACGGTTTACCCCATGATAAGCATATACCTCCAGGTCTTCAATAAAAATATGATCCACTTGTCTCCCCCTCCCTCTGATCTATCCTAATACTTATATTCTTGGTTTTACAGGCATTCTATACTTAATGACCAGTTAGTCCATTATCATCCGATAGGTTTCTTCCCTCAGCTTGCTGTCTTCGGAATATAAGCCCTTGACACTGATGGTTTTTGTTCTGGTCCCGGGTTTTTTAATACCTCTCATACTGATACAAAGATGCTCTGCCTCCACAACCACCATAACCGCTTTTGCTCCCAAATGCTGATATAGATCTTCTGCTATCTGTTCTGTCATATTCTCCTGCAGCTGCGGCCTTTTCGCATATATATCAACAGTTCTGGCCAGCTTGCTTAAACCGGCAACCCTGCCATTAGGAATGTACGCAATATGTGCCTGTCCAAAGAAAGGCAGAAAGTGATGTTCACACATAGAATAAAAGGTGATATCCTTTTCTATCACCAGATTATCCTCCTCTACATGAAAGGTCTTTGCTAATTGAGTCTCAGACGATTCCCTCATTCCAGAAAATATCTCTTCATACATTCTGGCAATCCGATTCGGAGTCTCCTTCAGACCTTCTCTCTCAGGATCTTCTCCGACTGCTTCTATAATCATTTTAACAGCTTCCTCAATCTTTTTCATATCTACCATGGGAAACTCCTTTCTTT
>JAEWMZ010000198.1 GCA_023392995.1 Bacillota bacterium | reverse complement strand
TTATTTATTCATGGGTCCGCTGCTCATTGTCAGTTCAAAGTTTAGTACTCGCTTTCAAATATTTTATTGTTCTCAGCATCATATCCTCGTATGGCTTTAAAAAATACATCACCTTTATTATCGTTATCATAGGTCACTAAAAACAAATTGTCATAAAACTTTGTTTGCGTAATTATTTCCCCATTTGTAAGGGTAACTTCTATCTTATCCATTCTATTATCATTTAAAAATCCATAAACCTTTACTGTAGGATTATAGTAAGACCACGTATAACAGATTGGTTTGCTATTATCATTTTCAAGGCTGATTGGCACACTTTCTGCTGCCCAAAAGAAGAATAGTACTTTTTTAAGAGTACAAGAGGATATCCATTTATCATACCTTCCGAGAATCACTTGATACTTCTTATGCTTCTCAATATGGATAATCTGGGAAGGCCCATAATGGATTCCCCGTTCCGCCTTCTCATATGCTGATAAGGGTGTAACCGAAAGACCAAACCAAGACCCGAGAATCAGGGATAACAGAATGATAACAATGGTATTTCGAATTAATTTTTTACTTCTACTCATAGGCTCCACCTGCTTCTAGCGAAATCTCCAAACGATACTTTCTATTATATCTGTCATAAGAAATAATTAATGTATCTGCCTCTTTCGAAAAGCCAGAAATCCCCCATACTCCCTTCGTTATAATACCGCCGCTAGCTGTGCCTGATAAACCGGTATAAACCATCCCCTTATCATCCATGACCTCCCCCAGATAACGAGTTGCTCCAATTCTCCAGGGCTTCACATTATAGCAGCGATAAAATATGTTTAGATCTCCGTTTTCCTCCAGTATAACCTTGGTGTATCGAATAACCATATCATCAATTCTAACTTGCTTATCAATATCGATTTGATATACGATATCAGAAGTTACAACCTCCTTGATTAAGTCTCCCCCAAAATAAGAGCCTATGTTTATAACGATAACAAGACAAAACAATAGAAATAACATGAGCGCAATACTATTTGTAATACGCCACAGCCAGCCCAGTATGGGATTATGCTGTTGATTAAGTTCGATACCAATCTCTTTCGCATCCCCCATATCCTTTAGAGAAAGCTGCTCCGCTTCTTCTGCTTCGTATCCCAGCTCAGTATAATATTCCAGCTTATCAGATATATGAGCCTCCAATTCCTTCCTGATATCATTTCGATCAAAGACAAACTTAATATAGGACAAGACTTCCTTGACGAATAACTCGCTCTTAGGAGAAAGCATGGATGCCACCACCAATCACTTTATTTACAGAAGCTGAAAATCTTTCCCATTTCTCTATCTCCTGCGCAAGTTGTTTCTTTCCGCTATTCGTTATCTTATAATATTTTCGTTCCTTCCCAGTGTCCCCTTTCGACAGGTAGGACTTCACATAGCCTTTGTTCTCCAGCTTGTGCAAGACCGGATATAAGGTCCCTTCCTTGAATCGAAAGATTTGATCCGATCTCTGTTCCAGTCTTCTGATTATTTCATATCCATAAAGATCGGATTCCTCTAATAGGGATAGTAATAATAGCATTGTACTGCCTCCAATGAGACCTTTGTCAATTTCCATAGGTTAACCTCCGTAAAATAATCAATGTTTATAATAATACCTCGACTTTCTAGGTATTATTATACTTAGATCATCGAGGCATGTCAAGAAGCTTCTTATTTTTAGAGTATAAACATGATGCACAACACCAGATACGTCCACTTAATATTTCGATTCAAGAGCAAATAAACCACGCCAAAGCTAAAACCGCATACTGCGGAATATAAGCCTGTCAACAGGCTTCCCTTGGTCATCCAGTGTGCCATTCCCCAGGTTAACGCCACTGCAATTCCGCCGTAAGGTATCGCCGCATTCTGAATCCGGTTTCACATGAATCAAATTATAGTCTCGAACAAATTGATCTATCACCTGATTCACATGCATTTCCGGATCATCACCCACATATTGAAATGCGGCTGCGGCTGCTGGCGGTAAGTATACAATTCTTACATCCCGATCTGTTAGCTTCCCTAATTGCTCACTTGCCTTGTCTAAATCATTCATCACAACTTCCTCCTTAAAATTAATTTTAGTAAAAGAAAGAGGATGAATCATGGATAGCAGGGTCATATCATTCAGCAAATCCGTTTTCAAGTCAATCCCTGCCTTTGAACTTAATTCGTCAACAAACCTTTGCAGAATGTTTCTGATTGCAGTCAGCGAAGTGATTTCTTCATTCATCTCACTGATCTGAATTTGAAACACCTCTATGGCTTTTGAAGAATTATGATCAGAAAGCAGCACAGCAATTTGCTTTAAAGGAATACGCAGCTTGCGAAGAAGCATGATCTGCCTTAATCGAAGGCAGGAGTCTTCACTGTACACCCGATATGCATAGCCCTCCATACGCTGACTTTTCAGTAATCCTATCTGCTCATAGTAACGAAGCATCCTGGTAGATATACCAAAGGCTTTTGTTACCTGTGTAATATTCATCAGTTCTTCCATAATTACCTCCTTCATACTAATGATTATAAAGTGCGACACGACGTCAAAGTCAATAGAGTAAGGAGTAATAAATTATATTTATTTCGGTAGAGTATGTCTGAAAACTGCTTTGTTATTGATAGGTCCTCGTTTTTTAAATCTTAAATTGATATTTTGTCTTATGCTTTGCCAGATCAGTTACTGTGATTACATAGGAGCCCGCTTCGGTAAACTTGTTGTCCTTCGGCCACGCTATCTTTTTGCCGTTCAGGGTTACTGTCCTGGAAGAGAGATTCGTTTCCTGAATGCTTACGTTTTTTCCCTTTTTACTTGTTTTCACGGTAATCACAGGAGCGGTTTTGTCTACGGTAAATACCTTTTTGATGCTGTTCCCCAGCTCATCCTTTACAGTTACGATATATTTTCCTTCCTTCGTAAAGGTATTTTTGGACGGCCATGCATAGGCCTTACCATTTCTTGTAACTGTTTTGGTTACCTCGGATAAATCTGAGATTGTTACCGTTACATTGCTGTTTGAGAAGCCTTTGTTTTTCACAGATTCCTTCTTCGTATTAGCCACTTTTATGACAGGAGCGGATTTATCGATGACAAACTCAATCGTTGCTGTGATGCCATACTGATCCGTTAGCACGAGGATATGATTTCCTTCACTGCTTACCGTATCGCCGCTCCCTATGGTCTCGCCGTCTAAGGCTGCCGTTGCGTCTTCAAAGGTAATTGTACGGTCGTCTCCATAAATACCCTGATCGGTGACACCTGACACTGACGGCTTTGTCAAGCCGGAAGCTGTAAGGACGTAGATACTGAAATGCGTTGTGCTGAAGGTGGCTGTTTTTGCGGTCACATCAAAGACTGCCTCCATATTGGTCAACATACCCGTTTCCGGGTCATAATAATAAATATATGCCTGTTTGCCAGCCGCGATTGCTGCTGCCTGTTCTTCGGTAAGGTTAATTGTTACGGTAACCTCACCGGAAAGGTCGTGGATTTCTTCCGTTCCCAAAGCTGCTGTCCGGTTTAGGTTAATATTGATTACTGCAAGAGCTATCCCGTTCGTCATTTCTGCCGCAGCCTGAGCCGCAGCCCGGGCGGAAGCCGAGGGGGTGCTCTGAGTAAGGGTAAGGCTGGTTCCGTCCCCAAGGGCAGCGGTAAGTACGGAGGCCGGTAGGGATACGGTGGTCTCTCCGATGGTAACTACTGCATTGTCTGCCGTATTGTTAGCCACCTGGTCAGCTGTTATCGTAGCTGAATATCCGATATTTCCATCCACTGTAGTGGGAGTACCTCCCACTTTTATCTCCGCCTGCGTATCGGAATAACTGCTATCAGAACTGCTGCCGCCGGAAGAATTACTGCCAGAGCTACTGCCACCGGAAGAATTGCCGCCTGTACTGGAGTTATGGCTCCAGGAAGCAGTCAAAGTCACATCCTTCGCCAGCATGGTAAAGGTTGTGGTCGCACTGCCTGAATTCGCGAAGGTTATCCCATCCGCCGAAGTCCAACTGTCAAAGCTGTAATTGCTGCGGCTTCCTGCATTGATTGTGACGATATCTCCCGAAGTATAGCTGCCTGCACCGCTAGCAGAGGCGTAGCTGCCATTGATGGTGACCTGATAAGTGGCTGCGGTGATGGTTACGGTATAGGTTGCGGTCTTGCCTCCTACCGTTACCGTCAGCACCTGATTCACTGCCGGTGCGCTGCTATCAAAGCCGGTTATGCTGGAGCCTGTGACTGTTTCCACCTTTGTACTGCTGTCACTGTAGGTTCCGGTCACTACCATGCCGCTGATGTCGAGGCTGTCGCCTACGGTGTAGATCAGCTTGGTTGCCGGAGTAGTTATGGCGATGCTCTGCAAAGTCGCTGCTGGTGCCGCGTTGATGGTTATAGTATAGGTTGCGGTCTTGCCGCCTACCGTTACCGTCAGCACCTGATTCACTGCCGGTGTACTACTGTCAAAGCCTGTTATGCTGGAGCCTGTGACTGTTTCCACCTTTGTACTGCTGTCGCTGTAGGTTCCGGTCACTACCATGCCGCTGATTTCGAGTCTGTCGCCTAAGGTAAAGAAAAGGTTGCTTAACGGAGTATGAATGC
>JAEWMZ010000348.1 GCA_023392995.1 Bacillota bacterium | reverse complement strand
CGGAGCAATTAACCAACTTGCCAGCAGAGATCACAAAAATCATAAAAAGTAAAGTGGATGAATGGATGAAATCCCAAGCATTATTTATTCAGGCTTTGTTTGGAAATCTAAGCTGGGAAAGTTGAGTATTTTATTATCAGAAAAATATTTTTGATTATCAAAGCCCTCCTGATAATCTGCACTTTTCAAATCGCCTGGGGCATATCCCTCATTATCCATATTTTTACACGATTGAAAGAATATAAGACAAAGCCATACGACACCTGATAGTAATATTTTTCTCTTCATTATATTATATCCTCCGATATATGTTTGATTGGAAGGAACAGACCAATAAACGATCTGCTCCTTCTCTGAGCTATTAACTAAAGATTTAAATCTGCTGACCAGGATTGTCCACTTAAGTAAGCTGAATGATAGGAATTTCCTGAAGTAAATACACAATTACTAGGCGCCGAAAAACTTCCTCCTACTCCTAATGATTCATTATTATATGAACCACTACGATAACTTGCCACTCCAGTTTCTATATTGCGATAATTTGCTGTAACATTGTATCCAAAGTATGCTTTAGGTTGGCCTGTAATACTTACATAGCCTGTCTTTACCTCCGCATTATAAGATGATATTATTAAGTAACCTTGAACACTATATCCTCCTATTGAACCGATAGAAGTATATGCTGATCCAGTTTGAGCAAAACAATAAGATGTACTCATAAATGCTATTACTAAACTTAGTAATACTGTTAATAAACTTTTTTTGACTTTCATAATAGATATCTCCTTTCAAATGAAAATATGTTTAGTAGTTTTAATCGTTATTAAAAAGAGCGCTCTACTATATAAACGTTTATAACTTCATAATGTAACACTTTTCACAAAAAAATATTATTTTTTTAATTTTATCTCAACCTTTCAAAGAAACCCATCTCTTCCTTAATCAACTCATCTTTTAAAGCTTTCCGAGCCCTACTCAATCGCATTCTGGCATTCTCTTCGCTGATACCAAGTCTCTTACTGACTTCTTCATTTGAGTAATTATAAATTCTAAGATTCAAAACCTCGGAATATCCTGTATTTAACCTGCTGATGCAGTCAAATATTACGTTACATTCTTCCTTAATAGCTAATTTATCAAAATCCATTTCCTCATAACCTAATATATCACTAAAATCACTTAGAGGTATTGTATGAATATTTTTCTTTTTTCTAAGCATATCAAATGCAACATTTCTTACAATAGTCACTACAAACCCCTTTGTTTTACAGCTATTAACTATATTTATTTTTTTATAATTTTCAATTATCTTTATAAAAGCTTCCGATACAGCATCTTCTGCCATTTGATTATCATTTAAAATACTTTGGGCTACATAGAGCATAATTTTGCTATATAGCTTATAAATCTCGGTAACTTTTGCCCTCTTATTTTCATTTTCAATTACTGTAATATTTGTTCGCAACTTTTTCCCCTCTCCTAATTTTTTTATCTATCAAGTAGAAGTTTTATGCAATATTCAAAAGTTGTAAATTTAATTCCAATAATTTACTCAATTTAGCAATATCATTATAACACTTTATTCTAACACATGGGGAGAAATGTCATGAAATGCAGAATTAATGTCACAATTGGAAATCAATGGTTGTTTAACCACTGAGGATCACCCTAGATAGCTCAGATCTTCATTCGCCAATACAGACATTGAACCCAGACTTTATTCACCATATGCAAAAAGGCATTGTACGCCGATACTTTACATTTCTGTCCAGTACCTTCCTACAAAGCCTCTTATTTATCGTAAAGAATTTATTCTTCCTTCTATGTACACTAAATCAAAAATAATCCTACAATAACCATTGCTACAAAGCCGCATAAAACGGGAATAAAATTCTTCCTTGCCAGCTCTGTTGCTTCAACACCGCAGATTGCAGCTACCGGTATAACACCCCATGGGATAATGGTTCCTCCACCAACCCATATGGTGATAATCTGACCCAGTGCTGCAAGTGCTGCCACATTAATATGGCCTGCAGAAGCAAAAGTCTGTGCAATGGAGCCCACCAGCGGAAGCCCTGAGAACCCGGAACCATCCAAACCGGTAATTGCACCAACAGCTGAGGTAGAAAGGACGATTGCTAATTTGGATAACGGTACATGAGACGACAGCCAGAGTCCGATATCATTGAGTAAGCCTGTTGCATCCGGTCCAAGTACCTTCTGTGCAAAGCCCTCACTTCCGAGAAAGAAGAAAGAAGCGATGATAATTACCGGTGCAAATATCTTCATTGCAAATTTGAAACCTTCCTTAATATGATTCGTAGTACTTTCCAGAGCCTGTCCCAAGCCTTTGTCCAAAATTGTAATGACGCAGGTTAGAATGACAGCTGTCCCTGCTACAAGAGCTGTTGCATCACCCCCATTAATTTTGAATCGAATCATTATTACGATATCTGTAATAAAGGAAAGGGGCATTAGAACTGCAACAAATCTTGCAAGTCCGGGCTTTTTGATTTCCTTTAAGACAAACTCTTTTTTTACTGTGGCTTCCGAGACTTTATTCTGCTTCATCTCCCGAAGCATCATAAAGAAGGCAACACCTGCTGTAACCACAGACATTGTAATCCACAGGGGAATGCTTGCCATCATTACCTCATTAGAATCAATTCCAGCCGCCTTGGCAGTGATAGACGGCGCTCCTTGAATAACAAAATCAGAGGAGAGTCCCATGCCATGTCCGAAGATATTCATTGACACCGCTGCCCAAATGATCGGAAGCCCAACCTCTCCTGCCACCGGAATCAGCAGTGCACCTATTAATGCTACTGCAGGTGAAGGCCAGATGAGCCAGGATACAATCAACATGGTAAAACCGATAATCCAGAAAGCCGCTTTGTTATTTTTGATGATCTTTCTTACGGGGTGCATCATCACTTCATCGGCTCCAAGGTCTATCATGGCTTTCGACATAGATACAACAAGAGCAATTACTACGATGATACCAAGTAACTCAATAAAGGAATTAATGATTGCACTATTTAGTATCTGTATGGACTTAATAATACTTCCCGAGTAGATAAATCCGATAATCAAAGTACCTGCAATACAGGGAATGACAATCTCCTTTTTGAATAACAGTGCGGCCAGTATAACGATTGTGATGATGATAAATGCGATATGCAATGCTGTGAGCTCCATACACGGTTCCTCTCTCTCTCTTTTAAGTTTTTAGGCATTTGCAAAACACTATTACGTGAACTTTTTGGTGCGCGGCCGCCTAATTTATGTTGATAGGAATATAAGTATATCCCTAGCTTCCCGGGTCAACTAAAACAATATCTGTTCTATGGAATTCACGAAGCGAATACTTGCCACAATCCCTCATTTTTAATATTTTCTTCTATTCCTGCAACATTAGTTTCATATAAGCCTAACTCCTTCATATGCTCAAACAATACGGAGCCAGAGAAAGTATATTTTTTACCGAGACCTTTCTCTGTCTGCATTTCCTCATTTACATAGGCAATCGCCTCACCTATTGCTGTTTTTCTGGAAAGTACCAATAGCGGCTGCTGCTTTAAGAATCTGGCGCAATTATATCCGGCCAAAACTCCAGTTACAATTGCTTCTGTATGTCCAACGAGAAGCCCTGCTTTTTCACCGGCACAAAACAAGTTCTTTATTCCTTGTACCTGTAAGGCATTATCTCTTGGTGCCATGTCAAAAAATCTCATGGAATTGCCTCGTCCCCCTGAATAGGGATCTTCATAGCGGGCATTCTCAAAGCCCGGTATTTTGTGAAGCTTCTCCAGCGAATAGTAGGGGGTCATCAGCTTTGCATGACCGGTATCGAGGAGTACTATATTTTCTGCAAATTCCTTCAAGGCATATTGCTGACAAGCCTTGATTCCCAAATGATTCTCAATAAATTCTTCTGGAAGAGGAACGACTGCCACGCCTTCCCGGTTTAAGGTTTCCAAAATTTCAGAAGACAAGGATTCTTTGTAAAGCTTACAGGAACCGCTCATGGCACCCACCTGTCCATCTGTCTTTCTACCGGTTCTTTCTTGAATACCGCAAAGTCCTGTAAGGCTTGTCCTTCCTCCAAAGCTCGGACATCGGAGTACACACATTGCACAACCATTGCCATATTTACTGCAATTGTTCATTGGTCCTGCCGTTCCGGTTGTATCAATAAAGGCATCCGCTTCATAAGAACTACCTATGTAGGTCTTGACGCGCAGGATATTCCCATCTTCCACATCAGCCTTAGTTACTCTCTCCTGGAGTCGAACATCCACACCGATTTCCTTCAAATAATCTCCGACTGCAATCGGTGTTTTAGCAATATCATACAAGCTTGCATGCTTATGACCCGGAAAGGTGATCCCTGTGTGGCGGCAATTCTCATCAATAATTTTGAAGATCTCTCCTCCGCCCATAGCAATCATTTCCTCAGTAGCAGTAAATCTGCCATTATTTCTCATGATCCCACCTACCAGACCTGTTCCAAGAAGCATGTCCGTTCTCTCCAGTAAGGTCACCTCTGCTCCCTGCATTCTTGCTATATATGCCGCTGAACATCCAGCCCAACCGCCTCCAGTAATTACAATCTTCATTCTATATCCACCTTTCTATATTTATTAGTATTATTATGTCCAATTATATCATAGTAACTTATCTAAGATTCAATTGTCAAAAGTCTTTTTTTATACTAACGGACATTCAGCCTTTAGGCTGCTCAATTCCGGATGTGAAATGCTTTGCATTTCACACTAACTGCCATTCGTTCGTAGGTCGTTCAATGCATCTAACAAAAAAAGCAAAGAGAGCATCCTTCTGCTTCTTTGCTTTTCGTTTTATATTGACATGAGTATACATAAAGTGAGCGTTAATTACAATTTACATGTTGTCTATTTTTCAAGGGATATAGTGGACATATTGTACACTCCCTCCTCTTTGATTCCACGAATGCTTGGAAGCCCTTGGAAAACAATTGAATACGTCTCATTATTTTGGAAGCTCCTGGATAAATTCCCACATTCTATCCATTCCAGTCTCAAGACTTTGAAAGGAGGCTGCAAATGAAATTCGAACAAATTCCTTACAATGCTTTCCAAGTCCAACTGCCGGTATGACTGCGACCTGCTTTTCCTCCAAAAGCCTTTTCGCAAATTCCATTCCATCCATACCCGTTTTTGATACATCCAGCATAAGATAAAAGGCACCTTGGGGTATTACATAGGAGAACAAATCAAACTGCTCTAATCTTTCCAACAGATAGCTTCGTCTCTTAGCAAACTGCTCAGCCATTTCGACCACTTCCCTTTTTGTACCCTCAGTATCCATTCCCTCTGCGGCTCCAATTTGAATAAAAGTAGGTGAACAGGTTGTGGAATACTGATGTATTTTTAAGATCCCATTCATGAGCTTTTCGCCGGTTAGAATATATCCCAGCCTCCAGCCAGTCATGGCATAGGTCTTTGAAAATCCATTCACAATAACACCATGCTCCTTCATACCTGGAAAGGCTGCAATTGACTGAAATTCTGCCCCATCATAAACCAAGCCTCCATACATTTCATCGGACAATAGAATAAAATTATTTTTCACGGCTAATTTACACAGCTCCTCCAGCACCTTCCGGTCATATACCGCTCCGGTAGGGTTATTTGGATGATTAATCACCAACAGCTTTGTCTTATCTGTTATGTGTTTTTTGACTTCTTCTATATCAATCTCAAAGTTATTCTCCTTCTTTAACGGTAGAATAACCGGTACTCCTCCGCTAATCTTAACCATATTCTCATAATTTACAAAGGCTGGCGAGAATATAATGGCCTCATCCCCTTCGTCAAGCAGTGCAAGAATTGTATTATTAATAGCCTCAGCACCACTGCTCGTCACGAGGATTTCGCTGCGGTAATCATAGGAAGCCTTCGTCTCCCGGAGTACCTTCTCTCCTATCTTGATTCTAAGTTTCTCATAGCCTCGGTTAGAGCTGTAGTGGGTATCATTATTCAGAATTGCCTGAATAGCTGCCGCTTTAATGTCATAAGGAGTATTAAAATCCGGTTCACCCGCACTCAGTGCGATAATCTCCTTCCCATCCTTCCTTAACTCATCTACTCTGTTCAAAACCGTTCTAATTAAAGACGGTTCCACCCGGCGAACCCGGCTGGATTCCTGTGTGATGTCATAATCTGCTTCCATCCTCTGCTCCATTCCCGCATTTCTTCCATGCGTTATTTATCCATATCTGTCACTCAATGTATCTGCACTTCTGTATCTACA
>JAEWMZ010000344.1 GCA_023392995.1 Bacillota bacterium | reverse complement strand
CGGAGCAATTAACCAACTTGCCAGCAGAGATCACAAAAATCATAAAAAGTAAAGTGGATGAATGGATGAAATCCCAAGCATTATTTATTCAGGCTTTGTTTGGAAATCTAAGCTGGGAAAGTTGAGTTATGTAATTAGTTATAATATGAAAATAAAAAAGTTGTGGGGGTGGAAGATAAAATGATAATAGTTTATGAATCAAAAACTGGTTTTACAAAGAGATATGCCGATATGCTTGCTGCAAAGACCAAACAAAAGGTATTCCATGTAAAAGAACTTGCGCAGGTTAGTCCAGACGAAGAAATCATTTTTCTTGGCTGGATAAAAGTTGGGAAGATACAGGGTCTTAATAAGCTGCGAAAATATAACATCAAAGCTGTTTGTGGATCAGGTACCGGGCGAACTGCGGAACCCAATACTGAGGAAGTGCTCGCAAGGAATGAAATCAAAAACATACCATTTTTTTATCTGCGAGGGGGATGTTTTCCTTTAAAAGAGTTAAAAGGTATGGATAAAATCATGTTGTCCCTGTTTTTAAAGATGCTGAAAAGGAGAAAGGACAAAGATGAAAAGCTAGAAGAAGCCATCGCTATCATTGAAAATGGTTTCGACGGTGTAAAGGAGGAAAATCTTGAGCCTGTTCTGGAGTGGCTCAGTGCAAGGTGAAGGAGGAGTTCATTATGAAAGCAGTAGTGATAACCGGCAGTACACGGGGGATAGGATATGCTATGGCAATGGAGTTTTTAAAAGCAGGGTGTAATGTTACGCTGGCGGGCAGGGGTGAATCCTTACCGGAAGCAGCCAACACTTCACTGGCAGATTTCGAAGGTAAATACATCTACGTCCCATGCAATGTCCAACTAAAAGAAAGTCTGCAAAACCTCTGGAATGCTTCTTTGGAAAAATGGGGCAGAATAGATATATGGATTAATAATGCGGGGCAAAACGCACCACACATGTTTTCCTGGGAAACAGGCGAAACTTACACGGAAAATATTATTAAAACAAATATTACCGGTATGATATATGGCTCCCAGGTTGCAGCAACGGAGATGATCAAGCAGGGTCATGGTGCTATATACAGCATGGAGGGGCTGGGCTCAAATAACATGATACAGCTCAAAACAATACTATATGGTACCACCAAACACGCATTAACATATTTTATGAAGGGACTTGCCAAGGAACTGAACGGCACAGGAGTAATAGCGGGACGGTTATCTCCCGGGATGATGCTGACGGATTTTATCACAAAAACGCCTGACGGTGAGAAATCTGAGGTCATCGAAGATGAAAAGTTCAGGAAGTTATTCAATATACTGGCAGACAAACCGGAAACTGTAGCAAAATTCTTCATACAAAGAATACTAAACAACACCAAGAATGATGCTCAAATTGCTTGGCTGACAAACAGAAAGGCCACATGGCGCTTTATTACCGCGGGTCTGCGTAAAGACAGGCTGATCTAATAGAACCGCCATTTCAAAAGCTGGCGATACCTGGCGAGCAGCTATTTTTCCGCGCTGTATTGTGTGATTTTGTTGTATGCCTTGCTTGTGATTGCCATACCATTTGCCAATTTTGAAATAAAATCAGTGTACCAAGGCACCCTGCGTCGCATTGTGTAGGGTGCCTTGATTCTTTTTATGAGTTAGAGGTTTTAACTAAAGCTATATTTTTTTATAATAGGAGAGACATCTTGAAGGATGTATGGTAATGTAGAAACTAACAGGGGAAAGTGATTATGGGTGAAATAATCAGAGTTAACTTCTTCAAGATAGGATAACAATAAAAAATAATGAAAGTGTATTATGATGATATTCGAAACGATTAAACAAGAAATAATGGCTGACCCAATGAACGAGGCCTATACCAAAATGGGAATTCCACCAATATTTAAAGCTTCTGTAGAGGCTCGCATTGTCATAGTTGGACAAGCACCGGGGCGAAAAGCAGAAGCAACTCAAATGTTTTGGAATGATTTAAGTGGTGACCGTTTAAGAGAGTGGATGGGAGTATCCCGGGAGATATTTTATAATACGAATCGTATTGCTCATTTGCCAATGGATTTCTATTATCCTGGAAAAGCGAAAACCGGCGATGCCCCGCCCAGAAAAGGCTTTGCAGAAAAATGGCATGCACGTTTACTGGAGGAGATGCCTGATATTGAAACTATAATTCTTATTGGAAGCTATGCACAAAACTATTATTTAAAGAAAAGACGTGAGAAAAGTTTAACTGAAACAGTGAGAAATTTTCAAAAATATTTACCAGGATATTTTCCTTTGGTTCATCCTTCTCCTTTAAATCTTGGCTGGTTGAAACAAAATCCATGGTTTGAAAATGAGGTTTTACCTGTTCTAAAGGAATTGGTGGAGAAGAAAGTTTTAATTGATAGGAGGTTTTAAATGAGTGAGTTTTTGAAATTAGAAGATTTTATTGAGCTTTCAGATGTAGGTTATGAAGAAGCTATCGTTGAATTTTTGCAAGATAACGGGGTCACACTTGACGATTTTGAGTATGTTGGGAAG
>JAEWMZ010000460.1 GCA_023392995.1 Bacillota bacterium | reverse complement strand
ATGTTATATTTTTCTTTCATTATATCGAGTAGCTTAAATACTTTCTGTACATCAAAATTATCTTTTGCATCCTCCGGGAAGGCATGATAATATAACCCCTCGCTATTGGGTTCGGAGAGTTGTTCATAGACGCTTCTCTCAAGTTCCAACTGCCACCAGTTCCTAAGATGAGCATTGGGATATACAACAATAAGTCCTTCTCTATCTGCAACATGTGACCAGGAGGTATAGATACACTGACCCCATCCTGTCATAAGTCCTCCATGCATAGATAAGACTAACGGCGTTTTCTTAGATGGATCGTAACTGTCAGGTACATATTCATACCATACATCTTCTACATCGTCTATGATTTTTCCTTTCATTTCCTTTAGGTTTTTTGGATAAACCTGTGAGTTATTTCCATTTTCGTTCACAACAATGTTGCTATCCTTTAATTTTTCCGGAAGATAATCTCTGTTGTCATCATCTGGAATTCCTGGCAACAATTTAATTTTATACTCCATATAAGTGAACTCCTTTATTTAATTTCGTAATTGACTGCCTTTATGCTCTTTAACCATTTTCCATTCTTAATTCTGAAATAGCACAAAATACGTTTTCATATTTCATCTTCAGAGAGCTATATGTGCATAATCTCATATTTGCTCTCATCCTGCCTTACCTTTAATAATAAGCTAGAAATGCTTTTCTATTTTTCAATGATGCGACATTAATTAATCACTTTAGTAATTTGCCTTGCTCTTTTTTGTAATGAAGAGGAAAAATACAAATGCACATAATAGCAATGCACCACATAAATCAAACAAAGCCACATATCCATTTACCCCTACTATCGATTGAACAACAAGTCCTCCAATCATAGGTGCTACTCCCTGACTAACGTCACCCCCAAGATAGTATGTACTAGTAGCAACACCAACCTTTTCCTTTCCTACGATTTCAATACACCCCGTCTGAAGTGATGGCTGTCCAGCTCCCTGTCCAAGTGATCGAATTGCGGCTGTTATAAGTATAAGAATTAACGATCTACTTCTGCCAAGCATAAACATAGCTAACGCAGTCAGTATAAGTCCGGGAAGTACTGTAGTTCTTATTCCTTTTTTATCCATAAGCTTTCCAGCGAGTGGTCTAATGATAAATAATACTAACGCATAAACAGTGAAGTACATGGTAATCCCAGTAACACCAATTTCATCCGCATATAGAACTAAATAGGAAGCTATAATGCCATTGGTAAACGAATAGGACGTAGATACTAAAGTAAATGGAAGAGCCTTAACTGCTATCGTATCACGAAAGCTGAATTTTTTCTTTTCGGTAACTTTCTTCCTCTCTTCCTTAAAAAAACACAATATAATATATGCGCATACGGCGAAGGCAGCTGAGATAAGAAAAGCACTTTTCATTCCATAAGCATCAGCAATTACCAGTCCTAATCCTGGGGCCACTGCCGAACCAATAATCATACCAAGTCCTAAGTATCCGATTGCTTCACCCATTTTATCGTTTGGTATGTATTTCGTTGCTAACGATATCTGACATGTTGCTGAAAAAGCAAATCCGATTCCGATAATAATACGAAATATAATTAATAACGTTGTGCTTGTAGTTAATGTAAATCCGAAAAGTCCAATTCCTATAAATACATTACCCCATTTTAGAATTGTAACATTGCTGAGTCTATCTGCCATAATACCAGTAAACGGTCTGCAGAAGAGGGATGTCAACGAGAATAGACCAACGATAAACCCAGCCATTGTCAATGTTATTCCAATACCTACAAGATATTTCGATAGAATTGTTGCCGTCATATAAAAAGAGAAAAAATTTAATGTATTTACTAAGAGTACTAATATATATTGTTTGTTCCATATTTTTTCATTCATTAGAGTCATCCTTAAGTTGTAAATGGGGGGAGGGCAAAGCCCTTCTCCCCCCAAGTAAATTGTTCATTTTATGAATTAGTTGTTAGCAAGCCAAGCATCGAGCTGTTTTTGCTTTTCAGCTATAATTTCATCAATTCCGGCTTTTTTAAGTGCCTTCTGGAAATCAGGAAGTGTGGAATCAATATCCACTTCACCATACATAAGTGGTGTGTAGTACTGTGCTATTACGTTTACACAAGCTGTTATCTGATCTGACACCTTAGATGAATCAAATGTAAAGCCTAATGCCAAGGACTTGTTACAGGTTTTATTCTTTTCTAGCATTTTAGTATAAATATCCTTTGGCTCATAAGCCCAGGTCTTGCATAGCATAACGTTAGGCCAATATGCCAATGATCCCGCTTGCCATCCTAGGTCTGCCATTCCACTTTTTCCCTCAGGATATACCATCTGTCCATCAGCATTCATTTCATAATCAAGTCCTTCAATACCATTTGCAATAAGCTGTGATGCATCTGCATCTGTATATAGTACGCTAAGAACTCTCATAGCTGCTTCCGGGTTTTTACTGAAGGTGCTGATATGCCACATATAAGTAGTAGCATCACTCGTTGTTGAGAGTGCATCAGTTACTTTTGTTCCTTCTAAATCCAAATTATTCTGAACTTCTGTAGTTGCCATGCCTACCTCGGCATCCCAAGCATAACCTGTTGTACCATTCGTTACTCCCATAAGTAAGTTATTAAGAGTGGGGGTATTGTTGCTTAATGGATCCGGGCTAAATACATTGTTCGCCTTCCATTCCTTCACATGTCCCAGGAAGTTTATGAAATAATCAGATTCATAATAATTCTCAATCTTTGTGCTGTTCGTAGGATCAACTAAAACTCCAAGGTAGTTTGTGTCACCTAAGTAGTCAATGCTCTTTGGAACCCAATAAGCCTCTGTCGACCCAGGAATGAATGCGTTGTCCGGATTCGCTTTCTTTATTTGAAGAATTGCATCTGACATGGTATCAATACTGTTAACCTTCGACCAGTCTATGCCTGCTTTTTCAACATTTTCTTTTCTAGCATAGTATAAATTTTCTGTACAATAGGAATACATAGATGGAATACCATATTGCTTTCCATTAACCTGTCCACACTTTAGATAGTTTTCAAGTCCGTCCGCAAATAAAGAAGTAATATCTTTTCCTTCATTCGTTATGAGGTCATCTAGTTCCATTACCTGTCCATTGGCAACGAGATTAGCAACCGGTGTATACCAAAACGAGTTGAATAAGTCAATTGAGTCATTCCCGCCACCTGTCAATATTAAGTTAAGCTGTGTACTCCAGTTACCAAATTCAATACCGACCAAATCAACTTCTGCATGAGCTTTTTCTCTCATTATTTTGTTGAGTTCCGTTTCAATTGCTTGCTCGTCTGTTGGTGGGAATGCATATAAGTATGCAATCTTAATTACTGGATAATCCTCGTCAGCCTTTTCATTATCCGTTACAACCGGAGTCTCCTCATTCACCTTAGACGTATCATCCTTCTTTTCTGAACCTGAACTACAGCCCATAAACAAAGCTGCAAACATACTTATTACAACTAAGCATGCAATTACTTTTTTCTTCATAAATTACCTCCTCTTTTTCGATCATCATCACTGATATGATTAGTTAATTATATTGTAGACATTTCCGATGTCTTACTCATACATAATAGCAAATGAACCAGGAATGTTATATCAATTATTTATCCTACAATGTCATATTTATAACATTATGTACTAAGATATGTTGTGATCAAATAATTATTTAAGCATTATGTATAGATCAAAACAAAAGCAACTCTATCATCTATACTTCATGTTATAAATTTAATAGTTTATAGTAGAAATTCGATATAATAATTGTGCTTTTTTTGATAAATTTAATGAGATAAATATTTCGAAACACAATTTCAGGGAGGATCATATGAAAAAAGCAAAAAACAAGTTACAAAAGAAAAGTATGTCACATCAAAGGATTAAAAGATATATACCATTGTACCTTATGTTGTTACCAGGAATTATTTATTTAATATTTAACAATTATATGCCAATGGCAGGTCTCGTTCTTGCATTTAAAAAGGTTAATTACTCATTAGGTTTTTTAAACAGCCCTTGGTGCGAATTAAGAAATTTCAAATTCCTATTTAGCTCGAATGATGCTTTTCTATTCTTTAGGAATACAATATTATACAATTTAGCTTTCATCCTTCTGGGCAATTTTCTTGGCGTATTTGTAGCAATTGGATTAGATGCAATCCATAATAAATTCCTTAAGAAGTTTAGTCAGGTAATTATTCTTATTCCTTTCTTACTTTCTACAGTTATTATTAGCTACATCGTATTTGCATTTTTAAGTGGAACGAATGGTTTTATGAATATGACAATTCTACCGATGCTTGGTATTGATCCTATTAGTTGGTATAACAAAGCAAACTATTGGCCAGTTATTCTTACGATAGTATATCTGTGGATGACAATGGGCTACAGTTCAATCTTATATTATTCAACATTGATCGGTATTGATAAGTCTTACTATGAAGCAGCTTCCATCGATGGTTCAGGTATATGGTCTCAGATCATCCATATTACTTTACCATCACTGAAACCAACAATCATTATACTCATTCTTTTAGCTGTTGGACGTATCTGCTATTCCGATTTCGGTTTGTTCTATCAGATTCCTATGAATAGTGGTTTACTTTACTCAACGACTCAGACCATTGATACTTTTGTTTACCGTGCATTACTGGATCTTAACGATATCGGCAGAGCTACAGCAGGTGGTTTTCTTCAATCCATCCTTGGTTTTATTTGTGTAATTACGGCTAATTCGTTAGTATCAAAATTTGACAAAGATAGTAGCTTATTCTAAATTTAAGGAGATAAAATCATGATATATAAAAATAAAGTGTTTAATTTCGTAATGGGTTTCATAATGCTTCTATTAGTATTAGCTTGCGTATTACCATTCTTCTTATTAATTGCAAGTTCATTTTCATCTGAAGTTGCTCTTGCTAATTACGGATATAGTTTTATACCCAGAGAATTTACGTTAGCTGCATATAAATACATCTGGAATATAAAGGAATATGTACTGAGAGCATATGGTATGAGCTTCTTAATCACTGGTGTAGGTACTACACTTAGTGTTATTATGACAATGTTATTTGCATATCCATTATCACGTAAGGATCTGCCAGGTAGACAAGGTCTTTCCTTCTTCATTTTCTTTACCATGCTATTTAATGGTGGGTTTGTACCTACTTATTTGATTTACTCAAAAATATTTCATATCTCAGATACGATATGGGCTTTAATCGTTCCTTATTTATTAATGAATGCCTTCTTCGTAATTATGGTTCGTACTTATATTAATTCAAACGTACCTTACGAAGTAATTGAAGCATCTATGATAGATGGTTCCAGTGAATTAAATATTCTTGTAAAGATCGTAGCCCCTATGTCCAAACCCATCATAGGTACAATAGCACTTATGACTGCAATTGGATATTGGAACAATTGGACAAACGGTGTTTATTTCATCCATACAAAAAATGAGCTTTACGGAATTCAGAATTACTTAAATTCAGTTCTTAGTAATATTTCATTCCTTCAGTCTCACTCGAATCCAAGTATAAAGATTACCGATTTACCTAATGTAAGTATTCGTATGGCGCTAGCAGTTATAGCAATTTTGCCAATCCTAATTGCATATCCATTCTTCCAGAAATCCTTCGCAAAAGGAATTACCGTCGGATCTGTAAAAGGTTAATGAATAGTATTTAATTGAAAGAATAGTACCAAGGTGTCAGTTTCACTGATACCTTGATTTTTTTATTATCTTATCCTAAACTTCGTCTAGAGCCCCATTTTTCTCAATTCTCAGTTTCTCAGTTATATCTCGCCTTCCTTTTCATGTTGATTTCTTGACTTTTCCCTTATCCTTTGTTAACATCAAATTATATAAATAAATGTATTTTCTAGCTTTAAAATTTGGATAAATTATACTATGAATCAAGGAAGTAATTTTATGTACAGAATAAAGGGAAATTCGTCAACCTCAATACAAAGTCTTTTTTCTAAATATTTCATTATTATGTTTATTAGCACATCTGTTGTACTTCTGTTTTTTTGTGTAATGTTACTTCGGACGAATTCCCAGCAAATGGCTTATAATACAAATACCATTGCTAACTATTACAAGTATTCCCTAGAAAAAGAACTGGACGATGCGATATTATTTGGACAAAAATTATGCTATACTGATGCCTCTTTTAAAATGTTGTCTATCTCTAATTTATCTGGCAGTGATAAAACACTATATTTATATAATGTAAATCAAGCTCTCATTAGGCAAGTTGCTTCCTATGAGTCAATATTTATATTTAATAGGAATCGAAGCATATCAGCCTTTGCATCTGGCTCTTCGTATTCGTTTTTTGATTCACAGTCCAATTATCAATTAAGGGAGAGTATAAGAACTTATTGGCTTGATAATGAATCTCCACAATTCAATCAATGGATCTCATATAAGATAAAAGATAATTCTATCCTTATGGCTACCCAAAAATATAAAAATTTATATATTTGCACCACCATAAACTTAGATAAATTTGATCTTATAAAATATGATAGTTCCTATGATAATTATATGGAATTTGGTTTCTTCAATGAAAATGAAATTCTTAGTAACCATAATGCGTTATCGAGGTTGAATTTAAGCATCAACGCTTTAAAAAAAGGAAGTCATAATTCTTTCTTTCAAAATAATTATATAAAAACCGTATCAATTAGTGGAACTGATATTAGTATGTTCTGCATATTTCACAACGATAATATATGGTCTTCCGTAAAAATACCTGTGATTATATTCATATTCATTGCTATCCTTACCTGTATCATTCTTCTTTACTTTTTTTATCATATAAATAAAATAGTGATATATCCACTAGATCAGATCAATGCTGCAACAAAGCACCTTGAACAAAATGACCCCTCTAAATTTATTAACAACACGAATAGCAATATAATCGAATACCAAAATATTAATAATGCCCTTGCAAATCTGATCAATCAAAAGATAATACTTGATGACAAAAATAGATCTGAAGCTTATGAGAAAGACCACGCCCGATTACAGTACTATCATCTTCAGACCAGTTCTCATTTTTTTGTTAATTGTTTAAAGAGTCTATTTCATATGTTAGCAAATAAAGAATATGTTAAAATGCAATATATGATTATCGCCTTTTCAAATCATTTGCGTTATGTTTTCCACGATAATCTGCAACTAGTAACATTAGAAGCTGAGCTTGCTGAAGTAAATGACTACTACAGCATAATTATGCTTGACAGAGTCACTCCTCTGATACTAAATACTAACGTTGAAGATGCCCTGCTTAAGTATCAAGTACCCTCTTTGATTATTCAGACTTTTTTAGAGAATACTTCAAAATACAATAGACAATCAGATAACCTTCTGATTTTTGACATCAAAATAACCCCAGCTGAGCTTGAAGGTTTCCCAGTCATGCAGATTCAAATCAGTGATAATGGAATTGGGTACAGCAAGGAATTTCTCGATCTGCTAAATAGCTCAGAAAATAACTTATTTGAAAAAGAACATGTTGGCATCTCTAACCTGAAACATAGAATTGCACTAATTTACAAATCTAACTTTCAGTATACATTCTATAACAAACCCAATGGCGGAGCCTGCGCATTAATTTATTTACCACTATTAGAACACCCCGAGAAATCATTCAAATAAAATGGAGATTTGTATATGAATATTTTGATTGTTGATGATCAACTTACCGTACTCAAAGGAATTATGAACAGTATTGATTTTAACGCTCTTGGAATAAGTAATGTCTTCACTGCTATCAATGCTTATGAT
The DNA here is from genome assembly GCA_023392995.1 of Bacillota bacterium. GTDB lineage: Bacteria > Bacillota > Clostridia > Lachnospirales > Lachnospiraceae > Mobilitalea. Next base: position 14,664 of record JAEWMZ010000460.1, on the reverse strand, counting down.
GCAAAAGAAATTATTAAGACAAATAATATAAACATATTACTGTCAGATATAGAAATGCCTGGTGATAACGGTTTAGCTTTAAATAAATGGGTGCTTGAATTCTATCCAGACATTATTAGAATACTCCTAACCTCCCATGCATCATTTAAGTATGCCCAAGAAAGCATTAAGCTGGGATGTTTTGATTATTTAATTCAACCTGCACCATATTATGAAATTGAAGATACAATCTTAAGAGCAATTTCTAAGATAATATCGGATCGACAAAAATCTCAGTATTACAATGTAGAAACGTTAAGTAATGTCGTATACAACCTATATTCATCCAACCCAGCCAATCAAAAACAGTCAATCGAAGCTCTAAACCAAATGGGATATGCGCTTCACAACGAATCAATCATTCAATCAATCATTGTAGACATATATGCCTACTCTAAGTCTGCTTCTCATACTTATTCGGATATGTCAATTTTTGTCATGCTGCTGGAGCATGCGAAACAAAATTTTCATTTACCTGATATATATTCTCTTGTTTGTATTAACAGATATAAGCAGTTTGTACTATTAATGTTTTGTAATAGCAAATCTCTAGCGAGTATACGTTCAGACGACTATGAATCGTTTTACGATGGTATTTGTGAGGAACTGGGGTTTGACATTTCCTGTTATGTAACTGCCCAGGATACACTTTCAAATATTTATGATACAACCTATGTATGTCATGTTTTATTACAAAATAATGTGGCAAAGAATCCCGGATTATATTTTTACGAAATTCCTATTACTTATACAGACTTTACAAGTCTTTCAGAAAGCACTGCTAAATGGGCTAGGCTTCTTGACAATAACCAATTCGAATTATTAAAAGAGCATATTTTTTCATTTATAAACTACAATGCATCCGTTGGTAAATTTAATTTGAAAAGCTTATGTGAATTCCACCAGTCTATAACAAAAATTCTATTTCTGTTTTCCCACAAACAGAATATAAACATTATGAACCTATTCACCGACAAATATAACTACAACAATTATATGAGTAGCTTTCAAGATATTGATACACTTAAAGAAGGTATCTCATTTATCATTAATGCTATTTCCAAGGCTTCTGATGTGGAGAATTCAAAGGACAATATCCAGCGGGCTATTGATTATATAATCGCAAATGTATCCAGCGATATCTCTGCCAAAGATGTGGCAGATTATGTGCATTTTACTCCTGAATATTTTTCTAAGTTATTTAAAAAGGAGACAGGAGAAAATGTTAAAAACTATATACGAAGAATTAAGATTGATGCAGCCAAAGATTTATTAGGCAATCCGAATATTCCTGTAAATATGGTTGCTGCGGAGCTGGGTTACAGTAACTATTCACATTTTACACAGATGTTTAAAAAGCATGAGAATGTTACTCCCACCGAATACAGAAGACAGGTATTAGAGCGCTTAGCAGATTCCAAATAATTTGGTATCTGCAAATGAGCTGTTTGCTGGATCCATTTCTTGACAAATGTGCAAATTAATGATACCTTTATACTATCAAATAATAGAAAGGAAGGTGACGTCATGCTTAATATTAATCCAAAATCAAATAATCGTAAATTATACTCGTGCTATCTGAACCGACATGGCGTAATTAATCGCCTATTCTTCCTATCAGGTGAAATTTAACGTTTCATCTTAAATCGTTCGTTTCAGTACCCGGGTAGATGATCCGGGTTTTTTTATGTCCATTTTTTAAAGATTTATAAGCATATCAAAAAACCCCGAATAAATATAATGATAATTTAGGTGGAGAAAATTATGAAAAAGAAAAAATCAAAATCATTGATACTTACAAAAGAATCTCAAGCAGAGAGAAAGGAACGGGTTTCCCGTGGAGTTAAATATCGTTCTGCTGTATTTGAAAATAAGAAAAAGCGTCAAAAATACAAAAGTGATTATAGCGATGAAATGCTTTGAGCCTTAAAACAAATGGGTTTAGAGCAGTGCAGCGCTGCATCCTAACAGAAAATAAGTTAGTTTTGCAGCGCGCCTATTTCTCCTTCGCTTTATTAGGAGTACTCCATTGGATTATCTTTCCTGCATAGGCTATCTTCCATATAGCAGTATCACTCTCCCTAAAGCTTGGATTTTGAACATAGTTAACCTACTTATCTGAACCTAGGGAATTTATTCTTTTGAAGAAGATACCCTTGTCCCATATTTTAAATACCTGAATACCTTTAAGGATGCAAGGGGATAACCATCAAAATCAAACATTGCCTGATTGTCCCAGGAACAACCGCCATAATACAGTCCAGCTTCCAGGGGATCGTAATCAGCCGCGTAGCTGCTAGCCCAGCCGCTTCCGAATTTTTCCCAAATAGGAGCGTTATCTGCGGTCGGTTCACCAACCGGAATCCAGGTTCCCTCCCAATAGAAGACACCGATTACACCGACTTCCTTCGCTGCGGCACAAATATCCCGAATCATACTCGCTTGCCCTTGTACAGTAGCCGGATAACCTTCGACCAAGCCATTTATACCATCAAAGCTATTGCCACTGCCATCGCCATCCTCGGTGGTATAACAATAAGAGGTTTCTGCAATTACAACCTTCTTACCATAGGTTTCTTGTATATTCTTGGAGACTATCTGCATATTATCATTTGTGCCATCCCAGAATGGATAATAGGACAACGCAAAAATATCATAATCCAGACCAAAGTCTGACAAACTGGCCGCGATACGATCGATTCCTCTGCTATCCTCAATATTCGTATAATGTACGGCAATCTGAATCTCTTTTTTGTAATTCTTCGATATTTCACGTACCGCATTGCTTCCTGCTTGCAAAAGATTCAATACAGAAGGAAGGGATCTTTCACCTGACATACCTTTATTAATTTCATTTCCAATCTGGACCATTCCCACATCTACACCTGCAGCAAGAATTTCTGTAAGACTTTCTTTCGTAAATTCGTAGAGTGCATCACATTTTTCTTCCTTACTCATGCCCTCCCAAGCTTTAGGGACATGCTGTCTCTTCGGATCAGCCCAAAAATCCGAATAGTGAAAATCAATACATACCTTCATACCATACTTCGTTGCCCGCTTTCCAAGCTTGATGGCAGTAGCAACATCATTATTGCCTCCGCCATATCCATTGCCGTTTTCGTCATATGGATCATTCCATACACGCAGGCGTATATAATTCACACCGGACTGAGCTAATGTCATGAAGACATCCTGTTTTTCACCCTCATAGTTATAATAAGTAACGCCACTATTCTCAAGAACAAGTACGGAAGATGCATCCATTCCCCGTATAAAATCCTCCCCAATGCCTGCAATAGGTTCTACATTGATATCAGCTTCCTCGGGTTCCTTTGGAGGTGGAAATGTGATAACTTCAATGTCAGACTCTACCTGAGTAGTTGCATATTTTTCTGCATCCGTCTCCGTACTACTTGCTCCACAGCCTGACAGTGCTATGGTACAAAAACTGACACTGATGCAGAAAGCCAATCCTTTTATATGAGATTGCCTCATAGATACCCTCCCTTTTAAAAAGTGAAATAAGCTGGCCAACAGCCCTTCCATAAATTCACCGCACAACCTTCCAGCGCCGAAAAGCATCTGGAGGTCGTGCGGTAAGTCTGTAAGCTTGATGTAATGCGTTACATGCTATTGTCAAGGCTATCTTCCTGTGGTTACACTATCCACGCCACGTATATCATTGAATACATATAAGGCTTTTGAAGCATTTCCATACTTATCAAACAATGTCATATTATCCCAGGAGCTTCCCTGATCCGTAGTAGAAAAATACTGTACGGTTGGACTATATAATCGTTCGTAATTACCTGAGCTGGAGGATGCCCAGCCTGTGCCATATGTTCCCCAGGCAGAGCTGTCTGTTCCAACCCAGGCAGGCTCCCAGTAGAAGGCACCCAAGCCATAGCCGGATAAAGAAGCATTTACTTTTGCAACTCCATTAAAGACGTCATACAGCGCCTTGGCTTGACCTGAAACGTTGACAGAATAATTGGAATATCTCATCGCCGAGCTATCATAAATACTATTCATCGAACCGTCCGCATCATCGAAGGTGTAGGGATACGCTGTTTCCGCTACCATTACTTTCTTATTATACTTCTTTGCAATATTCGTCAAAACAGTCGTCATATCCGTCGTAGTACCATCCCACATAGGATAGAAGGACGCTGCAAATACATCATAATTTACACCCATTTTATTGACCTGCTCCGCATACCATTCTCCGTTGGCAACCAATGCAGTAAAATGTAGCACCTTTAATATATTTCTTCCATAGGCAGACTTAATATCGTCTACTGCATAGCATCCCTGCTGCATTAATTCCGCAACCCCTGTACTCAAATTCCAAACACCATCAAATAAGCCGCCGACACCACACATAGAGCCATTGGTTTCATTGCCAATCTGAACCATCTGCACATTAACACCATAGTTTAGCAGATCACGCAGGGACTGGTATGTAAAGTTATAAACAGCATCTTTTTTGTATTGAAGACTGTAATTCGCCCATGCCTTTGGTGCATAATGCTTTGCTGGATCTGTCCAAAAATCCGAATAATGGAAGTCAATAAAAACCTTCATTCCTGCATCCGTTGCCCTCTTGCCCAGAACCTTGGCAGTATACAGATCAGTGTTTCCACCGCCATATCCTTTATAGGGTGCAGTGGAATCGTATGGATTGTTCCAGATCCGAATTCTCACATAATTCACACCCGCGCCCGCAAGGATCTTAAAAATATCACCATTAGTACCATCTAAATACTTAAACTTTACCCCGCTATTCTCCAGCGCAAGCACTGTGGATATATCCACACCACGAATAAAATCACTTGGCATATTCGATATTTTTGATACACCTGAAATTGAAGTAAATGCCGATACCTTTTCCGTTTGTGCCAGCCCGCCGCTTAGCACCAGCGCAGCTATCAGAATAAAAGAAACTCCCATCTTGTATAATTTTCCCATTACCTTCATCATGTTACCCCTTTCTACAACACTGTTTTTCAATGTTTTTCAATGTTTTTTAATATTTTTACCGGATACGCTCCATAACAAACCAGTCATGTCCATATTCCAGCTTTTTGTTTCCCCTGCTAGGACGTTGAGCACAATCGGGTAGGCAGCTTATTCCAAATAATATCACGCTGATTGCACTTTCATTCGAACAAGTCAAATCCTAATTCTTAGCTATTTCCTATGCCAGACAAGTGTTTTCTGTAATCTTATGTAGCGGTCGTTTTCATTCTCCTCATCTACCATCGCAACGAATACCTTCTACCTATTTTGTACCTACTATTCACCTCCTCCTTGTACCAATGATCCTAGTTATTTTCCATCCAGTATACGGCAGTCTCATAACGCCCGATCACTCCTGTCTCGGAGCCCATGAGAAGCTTCCAGTCCGTACCCTGCAGATCGACAGAGAATGCTTCTTGATTAAAGTTTTGCAGAAACAGATATCTTTTCCTTGTATTCTCTCTTGTATTAACCGATACACCTTCCGGTACAACAAATGGTACCTGAAGCAGCTTTTTTTCCTCTGCCAGCTTCTTACATAAATCATCATAAAAGCTCTCTTCAAAATCTGCGCAGATATAGTAAGCCGTACCTTTTTCATATGTATTACGCACGAGCGCCGGGTAACCTGCATAAAAATCCGATTCATATGTAAGAAGGCTCTCCGCAGCATCTGTCCGGATCAGATCACAGAAATTCTTACATTCATACTGCTTATCTGCTTCAAAAAATGCTCCTGTTGATATACCGCAATTTCGATCTTCATCGTAAAGAGCATCCAGTTCGGTGCTTCGAAGTCCAAAAACATCCATAAGCTGGTGCGGCCTACCGCCCATATGACACAAATCATTTTCATCCACAATGCCTGACCAGTAAGTCATAACAAAAATTCCGCCTCCGGCTACGAAGCCACGAATCTTTGCTTCAATATCACCTCGAAACATATAAAGCATCGGTGCAAACACCAGATCATAACCCTTTAATTCTTCTTCCATATTCAGAATATCTACATTCAAGCCAAGGATTCGCAAACCATGATACATTTTTTGCAGAGTATCTTTATAGTGCAAATCCTTGTTTCTTGGTCCATTGGCATCTTCCATCGCCCAACGGCTTTCACAATCATGGAGGATTGCAACTCTTGCCTTAGTCGTGCTACCCGCAATTTCTGAAAGTTTCATCAGCTGACTTCCTACTTCTGTAACCTCATCGAACACTCTGGTATCCATACCCCCATAGTGGTCAATCACTGCACCGTGGAGTTTTTCACTGGAACCTCGACTCTGGCGTATCTGAAAATACTGAACGCTGTCTGACCCATGGGAAATAGCTTGCAGAGAAGCAGCGCTTAACATCCCTGGACGCTTTAGCTTACTTACACTCTGCCAATCCGTAGAGGCCGGGCAAGATTCCATTAAAAGGAATGGTTTTTTCAAAAGGCTTCTCATAAAATCATGCTGGAACGCTGTGTCAAGCATAATTTCCTTCTCATTATGTTTATGCCATCTCGGATAATTATCCCAGGATACGATGTCAATCAGTTCCTTGAATTTATAATAATTCAGACCTTTGAAATCATACATCAGATTTGTTGTGACCGGCAGTTCTGATCCACCCTCTCGAAGAGCTTTTTTCTCCCATGCAATAAAATCCGCCGTCTGGTCTGTCACAAATCGTTTCCAGTCCAGATTCAGCCCATGTAATGCCTGTTCTCCCTTGGGGGACGGACTTTCCACTTGCGCAAAGTTCTGGTAAGTATGACTCCAGAAGATCGTATTCCAGGCTTTATTTAAGGCTTCAATCGTCCCATACTTTTTTACAAGCCATTGCTGAAAGGCTTTCTGACACAATGGACAATGACACTCCCCTCCAAACTCATTGGAGATATGCCAGAGGGTCACAGCCGGATGACTTCCAACCCTCTCACTAAGCTGTCGATCAATCTTATAAACTGCTTCACGGTATGCTAAGGATGTGTAACAGTGATTATGCCGTCCGCCAAAGAGATTCTTCGTTCGGTCTGCATTTACCCGAAGGACCTCTGGATAAGCATCCGACAGCCATTTGGGTCTGGCTCCGGATGGGGTTGATAATATGACCTCTATTCCATTGTCATAAAGCTCATCCAGAATCTGCTTTAACCAGTCAAATTCATAAATGCCTTCCCAGGGCTCAAGCACCGACCAGGAAAATACACCGAGTGTTACTTCATTAATATGAGCCTTTTTCATGTATTCAATATCCTGTTTTAAAATTTCTGGTGTGTCCAGCCACTGTTCCGGATTATAGTCACCACCATAAATAAATCCCGTCTGTCTCATATGATTACTCCATTTTTATTTTATTCTGTGCCAAAACCGTAAACCAATGACGCAAAGGCGCGTCTGAAGATTGCTTGTGCCAGGCTGAATGCTCCACTTGGCAGACAAAGCTCGATTTTGGGTTTGTAGTGCTTCTCTTGCAGATTATTAGCTAGGAAAAAAGTTGAAATCTTCGCATCAGCCCATAGACCGGGGGTGATACCATTTTTATTCCAATCGTTATTCTTCCGGGTTTACATAATACCTGTTTCACCTCATAGATTCCCCATTCATGTTCCGTTGGATGTATCATCGTCTCAAAGTTCTCTCCCCCGGTTTCGATAAATAAACGGATATCAACATTCGTAGTATCAGTTCCTTTATACTCCACCTGCAGAGTATAAAAATCTTCCTTTGTAATCTCCACCTGCTGACTGACACAAAAGGTAAAATTCTTTGGAGACTCCACCCGAATCGCATTCAACGGCGGTGCCGGAAAAGGATCAATAAATTCTGGAAAAAGCTGTGCTACAACCTGTTCTTCTGATTTCTCCAGCTCCCACTCGGTCAGTCCGTTATCCCAGTTCGGATCGAAAAGCAGGTTCTTTCTTAATGGATTCTCTTTGAAAACCTGAATTACACATTGAACCGCTTCTTTCACACCCTCGATCTTTCCCTGAAGGGAATAGGTTCCTTCCACCCATTGCGGCAAATCTTTCTGCCAGATCACCGGTCTTTTTTCCAAGTTACCATCGTAATACAGCACGGACAACTGTTCTGGCAGCATAGGACGGCTGCCTTCCACCAATTGAAGAATTGGTGGTTCGTACACTTTCGCTGGCTCCTTGCCGCGAAGCTTCTCTCTGCTAAACTCAAATGCATGGATTCCTTCCATAACCTGCCCGTTCTCATCAAGAAGTCCCATATTCTCAGACCATCCGCCTTCTCCCGGCTGCGGAACACAAAGTGGTTCCCAGTAGTATACGCCGCATCCCTTTTGATCCGGAAGGGACGCTGTTATGTTCATTACTAAATCCAAAACCTTTTTTTGTCCCTCCGGTGTAGCCGGAACTCCGGCAATCCTTTCCTGGCTTTCATCAATAAATCCATGCTTACTTTTTCTCCAGGCATGTGCTGTCTCAACAATCATGATCGGTTTTTGATACTCCACCGCCACCTTATTTAAGGTCTCTTTTAAATCGGTGAAGGTTCCATGCCAAAACGGATAGTAAGACAATCCCATCAGGTCAAAATCCTCTAACCCTGCCTCATAAGCTTTGTCAAACCACTCTTTGATATAAAAATAACGTCCCCCTTGATCCAAATGGATCATAACTTTCATGGTATCGGAAGCTGCCACAGCCCTTGCGCCCTGAATTCCAGCATTAATCAGTCCAACCATTCCCCTGTAATCCGGAAGCTCTCCGTCTGGAAAAAGCAGACCGCTTCGAATTTCATTTCCAATTTGCACAATATCTGGGAGAACTCCCTCTTGCTTTAAGGTCAGCAGGGTATCTCTTGTATAGTTAAATACTGCTTCTTTTAGCCCGGTATAGTCTAAGTTTTCCCAAGCCTTTGGCTTTTTTTGTTTTCCCGGATCCGCCCAGAAATCCGAATAATGAAAGTTCAGCATAAAGCTCATCTGATGTGCCTTACTTCTTTTTGCCATCACAATGGTATCTGCCAGATTACAGTACCCCTTTGACTCCTCCATGTTCTCCGGATTATTCCAGAGTCTGAGGCGAATTGCATTCACTCCGTATTTTTTTGCAAGCTCAAAGCCATCTATTTCCTTCCCATCGAAATCCTTAATTTTCATCCCCTTATCTTCCAACTCCGGAAGAAATGAAATATCCATTCCTTTTTGAAACTCCTGCATCAATCTTCCTTCTCCCTTCTTCCTTTGAATCTAGTTCGGCAATTGCGAAACAATATAGTTTTTGTAATTGCATACACAGCAGCTACTATTTCTTCACTCCAACGCTCCTTCGGGCTTAGCTTCCGCTTCGAAACAGTAGCTGCTGTGTATACAATATCTTCAGTTAATGAGTTTCGCACTTACCTAATTGAATCTAGTCTAAACCATTGTACCGATTCACGAACCTTGATAATTTATCCGCTTCAATTTGTTGATTTTCTAAATAATATATCGTAATCCACCACTGTCCTGGTTTCATAGGTTCTTCCCAACAGACATTGGATCAATTGCTTCCCTGCCACATTGCCCATCTGGCTCGCTGCAACATTCACCGAGGTGACTGCGGGGGAATAACATTCTAAGTTCGGGCTGTTGTAAAGGGAGGCTACCGCGATATCCATCGGAATACGATACCCTTCTGCTTGAAGTCTTGACATAATCATGGTACAGACCTCATCATCCCCGCAGATGACACATTCAATTTTTTGTGTAATGAGATTGTCTATGATGGAATCCAAAAATTCCATTTTTACCGAGCCATTGTATAGCAGTTGATTCTGCCTCGGAAGACCATTTTTTAAAAGTGCTTTGCAAAATCCGTCATACCGCTTTTTGTCTACGATAAAGCTCATATCCTTTACTAGCAGCGCAAACTTTCGAAATCCCCTTCCGATCAGCATGGAGGTCATTTTTTCAGCTGCTTCTTCATTATTCGTATCGACTTGAATTACGTTCTCATATTGACAGCTTCCGGTGATCGCAGCCGGAAAATGCATCTCGGTCAAATACTGGAGTGCCTTGTCATCTTCAAGGCTTCTAGTCAGAATAATTCCATCCACCCTTTTATTTTCCACAAGTAAGCGCAGTTCATAAATATCATTCTGCCTTCTCGTTGTAAGCAAAACATTATATTCGAACATGGAGGCTGCTTCGCAGATTCCAAGCAAACAGTTCTGGAAATAGGCTCCACCGCCATCATAGATATCTGCCGGAAGTACGACACCAATATTATGGGTGCTGTTTTTTGATATTTCTTTCTCTTCTTCCACATGATCTATATTCCTTACAAAATTTTGCACCAGCTCCACGGTATCCTTCCCGATTCTTCCTTTTCCGGAGAGTGCTCTGGAAACGGTACTTTTTGAAACACCTAGTTCACGTGCGATCTCATCTAACGTCATTCCTGCTCCTCCTACCTTTTAGTCCTTAGGTCCAAACTGAACGCTTATTTCAATCCGCACCTAAGGATTAAAGAAGGGCTGCTACAATTTCTATAGTAGCCCTTCCGCCAGGGTCTGCCTTAAAACTGCTTGCGCCAACGGTCTCACCTTCGGGGTTGATTAACGACTTTGGGGGTGTATTGGTTCTTTCAATCCCGGAGTCCCAACATAAGTGTGCACAAAGTGGAACCTTAGAGGCAGTGCAGCTATTGTTTTAAGCATACTCTAACTTACCTTTTACATTTTGCATCTATACAGTTGTTTCTTTTGTACCTCTCACTAAAAAAGATAAATCATTCATTCGCCTGTTTTCCAGCAACATATTCGGCTGCCTGACGGTTTATTTCATCTAGTACCGCTTGAACTCCAGCACTATCCAAAGCTGCATTCATTTCATTAATTGTTTTATCCACATCCGTTACCAGTCCGTTCACCAAGGGATCATAGTAAGTACCAAGCGCTGCTTCTACTGCTGCAAACTGCGTGCTTACAGATGTTGAATCAAAATTAAAGCCATCATATACGTGATCTTTCTTTATATTGTTTTTAAATGCTTCCTCTAACGCATCATAGGTGTCATGCAACGGTGTTCTGTTTTCAATATATTCTTTTCTTTGGATATCCGCATTGTTCCAGCCCCAGTTACAGTTATTGCTGACCCCATAGCCACTTTCATCGATGATCTTATACTGCTTATCACCTACTGCTTCCCAATGCTTGCCTTCAATTCCAAGCATTGCAAGATCATAGACCTCCTGGTTGGTATAGAACTCATTTAATACCATCATAGCTCTTTCTTTGTGCTTACTGTTTGCATTAATCGCAACACCATTGTTAATATAAGCGTTCACTTTTTTAGGCTGTGAAGCGATTGGATCAACGATTGTAACATTCCAATCCGGATTTTCCGCATTCGCCTGCTTTGCATAAGTCATACAGCTGCCCAGATTCCAGATCATGCCTGCTGTTCTTCCGGTAAGCAGCCCTTCCTGTCTTTCACTCTTTGAATTTAACACATCACTTGACCAGGCTCCCGCATCCGCAAGCTCCTTCATCTGGATGCAGTAATCCCGGAACCCATCCCACTTTGTTGTGTAGGTGAACTCTAGATTTTCCGGGTTTTGCGTGTTATAAAGAACAAGCTCTCCACCATGGGGTGCTCCGCCTGTGATTGTATACCCCTTTGACTGGAAATACTGGAACCAGGGACCGCCCTGGCTTGCGTACATACCATCCGCAGCGCAAGCTTTGTAAAATTTGATTAACTCATCCCAGCTTGTAATATTATCAAAACCATACTTCTTCATTAGATCACCGCGAATAGCCATAACATCCTGTCCAAATTCGTTTGAGTAGTTTGGAACCATGTAGATCTGTCCATCTATTTTTGCCTGACTCCAAGCCATTGCAGGTACAACCTTCCAGATGTCTGGTGCATAGGTCTGTATAAATTCTTCTGACAGCGGAGCGAAGCCTCCTAATGCAACTGTCTGTTCGTAATGACCCCAGCTTGATGCAGTAAAGATTAAATCAAAATCCTCCTGCGAGGAAAAAAGCAGGGAATACTTTGTCCCATGATCTCCCCAGGACAAGAATTCAACATTCAAGGAGCAGTTTAATTTTTTCTCTAAAATTTCATTAATTTTTCCATACACTTCATCAAAATCAGGTGTTCTCTCTCCAAGCAGATACATAGTTAAATCAAGATGCTCCGAGGTGTCAGCCGCCGCTGTATCGCCGCTTGCAGAAGTATCTGCACTTTCCTGACTGTCTGTTTTACTTGTGGCATCTGAATTTACTGTAGTTTTTGTGGAATTACATCCTGCAAGCATCATGAATGCCATAGCAGCGATCAGTAAAACTGATACGATTCTTTTCATTCTTTCTCCCATAAGATCCTCCTTTAATTTATAAAAATAGATTGTAAAACTGCATTATTAAAATGAAATCTATTCATTGGGATGCCTCCCTAATGCATGAATTTGTACGGGCTTAGCCCTTTACTGATCCAATTGTAATACCCTGAACAAAATATTTTTGAACAATTGGATATGCTAAAATAATCGGTCCTGTTACAACGATAGTAAGCGCCATCTTCAAGGTTTGGGTTGGAAGTGTTACCGCGCTGGCTACGCTGCTGGCGGCGGCATTATTCAGCAGCTTCTTATATGCCTCGATATTATTTATCTTCTGATACAGGAAATACTGTAATGGAAACTTCTCCTCGCTCTTTATGTAAAGCATCGCATTGTACCAGTCATTCCAGTATGCAAGTGCAATGAAAAGTCCAACGGTGGCTAGAGCTGGCTTGATCAAAGGGAAAACCACCTTGAATAATGTGCGAACCTCTCCACAGCCGTCAATCTTTGCTGCTTCAATCAGGGAATCCGGAATCCCAAGAATATAGCTTTTCATGATCAGAAGATTATAAACACTGAAAATCATTGGCAGCAGCAGCGCAAGGTAACTGTCACGCAGATGCAAATTCTGCGTAATCAATATGTAATACGGAACAAGTCCACCGGAAAACAAGGTGGTAAAGTAGAAGAAAAATGAAAATTTACCCCTCCACTCAAAATCCTTTCTGGATAAAACATAGGCTGTCATTGTCTGAAACAAAAGGCCAATCACGGTACCCAGAATTGTTAACACAATTGTTGTTGCATAGGCTCTATATACCACCAACGGATCTTTGAATACCGTCTTGTATGCTTCTAAGGAAAAATCCTGAGGAAGCATGCTAAAACCATTTTGAATAATTGCTTCTTCGGAGGAAAAAGAGCCAGATATTATCATGATAAAGGGAATCAAGCACATCAATGCGATCAGTCCTAAAAATCCGTATGCAATCGTGTTTAAGATAGCGACGTCTGTACCTGTTTTTATTTTGTTAGAGTGCTTAGAAGCTGCCACTTTTTTACCTCCTAAAATAATGTATAGTCTTTATCGTATAAGCTGACTAGCTTATTGACCACCAAAATTGTAATAAAGCAGAGGACTGACTGGTACAGGCCGATTGCTGCTGACATGCCAAAGTCATTACTGCTGGTCAAGGCACGGAAAGTTAGAGTATCAATTACGTCTGTATAGTTATAAAGCAACCCATTGGTTCCAACCAGGTTGTAGAACATATCAAAGTTACCTTTAAATATTCCCCCTACCGCTAATAAGAACAGAATCACTGTGGTTGGCATAATCATTGGAATGGTTACTTTAAAAATTCTCTGAAAAACATTTGCTCCGTCAATTTTTGCTGCTTCATATACGGAAGTATCGATTCCCATAATTGCTGCTAAATACATCACAGATCCATATCCGATTCCTTTCCATACACTAAAGAACAAAAGAATGTAGGGCCAGGTCTGTGGTGTTGTATAGAAGGAAATCTTTTCTCCGCCAAAGTAGGTAATAATGCGGTTTATAAAGCCATAATCTGAGCTAAAAATGTTAAAGGCCATAACACCTACGATAACCCACGAAATAAAGTACGGTAAAAACATGACCGACTGCGTAATCTTACGGTAGTGTCTATTATGGATCTCTGTAAGAAGGATTGCCGCAGCAATCTGTGCCGCTGTATTGACTGCAATAAATAAAACGTTATACAATACTGTATTTCTAGTTACCATCCCAGCTTGCCCTGAAAGGAAGAAGAATTTAAAATTCTCAAGACCGTTCCAAGGGCTTCCCCAAATCCCGCCTGCATAGTTGTATTTCTTAAATGCCATTACAATTCCCGTCATTGGATAGTAAGCAAAAATCAGAGTATAAATCACTGCCGGAGTAAGCATGAGTAGAAATACCCTGTATTTGTAGAGTTTTGTCAAAAAGCCTCTCCACCCACTTTTTTTCGCATTCATAGTTCCCCTTTCTCTTTCATTGCGCAACATTATTCGTTGCTCAAATATGTTAATTTTTATAAATTTATTATACTTTTTGATCGTTTTTATTGCAATCTGTATACTTTATAATCTTCTTATGGTAATTATATACACAATGCACAACTTTATTTAAATTCACGCAACATTATTACTTAAACTGTTGCGCAAATCAAAATATAAAACTTCAAGCTTTAAAACATAAAAAAAGAAGCCAACTTCAAAATTGAAATCGACTTCTCTTCTCAAACTGATCGTACCGAATTAACTTATAGCTGGGTAGTAAACAC
>JAEWMZ010000455.1 GCA_023392995.1 Bacillota bacterium | reverse complement strand
TTCTGGACAATTCAGTGCAAGTTTATTCAAGAAAGGATAAGGATCAACTGTTATGATATATTTAAGCGAGGTGAAGGAATAGTGGATTGGATTTCTATCGTACAGAAGGCAATTGATGAAATAGAATTGAATATGCAGGAAGAGTTGGATGCTGACTTATTAGCGGAGCATCAATTTGTTTCATCCTTTTATTTTCAGAAAATGTTCTCTGCACTCTGCAAATGTACAGTTGGAGAGTATATAAGAAGCAGGAGATTAACCTTAGCCGGATATGATATTGTAGATACGCAGCAGTCAATTCTAGATATCGCTGTCTGTTACTGCTATGATTCGGCAGAAGGATTTTCAAAAGCATTTTCAAGATTTCATGGGATTACGCCTATGGTAGCAAGAAAAAATAAATCCAATCTAAAAGTATTTGCAAAAATCTCGTTAATCAATAATTTAACAGGAGGTAAAATTATGCTGGGAAGTCTAGGCGAAAGAGGTTATATTGTTAAGGAAACAGGAGCGGTTTATTATTCAAAAGATATGGATAGGACGGTAAAGTGGTTTAAAGAAATTCTTGGCTGGTATGGTCAGATCGAAGCGCGTAATGAACAAAATGAGGGAACCTATGGATGTGTTAATAATATTCCGATTGAGATTGAAGCTTTACACATTGCGCCATTTACGGGTATTCATTTGTTTTATGGTGATCCTATAAAACAAATGGTAGGCTTTATGCTTGTTCAAGGAATAGAGCAGCTGCGTAGCTTTGTTAAAAAGCAAGGCTGGAATGAGATTTCTGAAGTTGAGGTTCAAGCCTGGGGAGGAAAGACTTGTTCTATAACTACGATTGATGGAAGTGTCCTTACCTTCTTTGAATAATGGACTCAAAGCTTTTAGAATCGGTAAAGGCTCCTGCCATAAGCAACTGAAATTCGAAGGTTTTTCAACAGAATATGCGTTGAAATATACCCTCATTCTGATATAATGAAATGGATTAATATATCTCTGTGAAAACTTTAATAATACCTTTCATGTGGCTATATGGATTGTAGCATGTGAACATATCGGCATTGATATATTTGAAGACCTTACCTTAGGAAAAGAGCTGGAATATGCAAAAAATAAGAAATAAGATCAAATTTACGTTACTAATTTTTTTATCTTTTCTATCACTTTTTGTAGATTTGCTTGCGGGTTATATTATAATTAAATACAATGCGCACCATTTTATTGAACTATCAGAATCCCACATGGAGCAGCAATACCAAAATCTCACCCAGCATATGGCAGTCATGGGCGAGTACACCAGATTTTTTTCGGAAAATTCTCAGCTGATCCATTCCATGGAAATGCAGAGTTGGAGTGATGTTAGTGGGGAAATCTCTGAATTTTTGCGGAGCACCAATGAAATTATAGGGGGAAGAATATATGTATTCGCAGAGGATGAAATTCGTTGTGTAGTCAGTAACAGCATTAGGCATTTTATTGATATGAAACCGGAAGAGCTGATGGATGTATTGCAGCATCAAAATACAAATACGTACCATTCGCAATGGATATTAAGAAAAGGTGTAGCAGGTGAATACAATTGTTTAAGCTTTCTATTTCCAATTTATAAGGAAGATACATTACTTGGATTTTTTTTAGCGGATGTGAATTGGAAAGGATTAGTAGATAAAGTTATTGATAACAGTAATTCATTCTGGGAGGAAACATTGTTAGTACGTACGAATAATAAGATATGGAATGAAGATTCACCGTGGAATGATATCATTGATAGCAAGATTTTATCAGATGATACTAATTTATTTCGAAATAAAACAACAGTGATTTCGTTTCAAAAATTAAACCAATCAGAAGATTATTTTGTACAGATAAATTCATTAAAATTGTATCATGTCTTTATCCCATTATGTGCTACGCTGTTCTTACTATTTCTGATAAGTGTCATAATATTTAATTTTTTCATAAATACAATAACTAACAGCATTATAATGCCATTAGTTAATCTTCAGGATAAAATGAATAAAACTTTAAATGAAGTTCAAAGCTTAGATAACAAGGAGTCGGAAAGAGGGTGACGTGAAGCTCTTTCAGATTAGCAAGTTTTCTTATAAAGGGCAGAATCATAGAGGTTCTGCCCTTTATTAAGAAGTCCAGAATGATCGATGAAACAGAATATGACAAAAAAATTACCAGGTAAAATAAATGATTCGTCAGGAGAGCGCTATATTTCGTTACGTATGCTTTCACGATGGAGATAACCCAGAGCCAATAAAAGCATTAATGAGTATTTACCTCTGTTATTTCTTCCTTAAAATATAAATGGAGACGGACACGCGTACCAGAGCCTTTTTCGCTCCAGATATCTAATACATTGATTTCATGATACTCTAATTGAAGACGTTCTTTCACATTCCTAAGACCATAACCGCTGCCCTTTGAAGAGGAGGGCAGGGAGCCCTCGGTGACAGTAAAACCCGCACCATTATCGATCACCTCCAGATATACACTATCACCTTCCCGAACTCCCTTTATGTGAATAATTCCGGGGCGGCGAACCTGAGTGACACCATGCTTAATTGCATTCTCCACAAGTGGCTGAATAATAATTTTGGGCACCATCATCTGTTTGATTTCGGATGGAATATCATAAGTTACTTGAAATTTGCCTGGATTACGCATTTGCTCGATATTAACGTAACTGGCGGCAATTCCTATTTCATCTTCGATTGTAATTCTCTTTTCCCCCCGATGCAAACTGAGGCGAAAAAAATTAGAGAGTTCTATGACCATTCTTTCAATCTCGGGCTGCTCTTTCAAACGTGCAATCCATCCAATTGCATCCAAGGTATTATAAAGAAAATGAGGATTGATCTGAGCTTGCAAAGCAATAAATTCGAGTTCCTGCTTTTTTTCCTGCTCCAGTCTATTGCGATCAATAAGGTCATTAATTCGCAAAACCATTTGATTGTAGCCCTGCTCTAATTCCCAAAGCTCATCCCTAGGGGTATTCATCATAAAGGCGTCCAAATGTCCGCTTGCCAAATCATGAATCTTTACTTCTAAACGACGCAGGGGCTTTGTTAGGCCTTTCGAAATGAAAAGTGATATTAATAAGCTTATTAACATCACAATGGCAGCAGTAGCAAGAATAATTACAAGGACATGGGTTAGTATCTCATAAAGCTGCTTATAGGGAATGATACTGACTAGCTTCCAGGAGAATCCAATATTTTGACTGCTGGAATTTAAAGGGGATACTATTAATACAGAGTGATTTCCCTCATAAGTAATGTCAGATATGTTATTTGTAATTTTATTAACATTAAAATAAGTATTGATCTGTCCAATTTGATCGCTATCAATATGAGAAATAATATTATTATTTGAATCCACAATGAAAGAAACTCCGGTATTCGTTAGAAGATTATGATATAAGTCTTCTATTGGTTTTTCAGGAAGATAAAAAACCAGATATCCAATACTTCGTCCGGTGTTGAAATTGTAAAAATTCATACTTAAAGGCAAGTAGGATTTATTATTATTATCTTTAAAAATAGAGCCTAATTGATAATAAGACGTGTTTTGTAATAGTGGTAATTCGGATAAATCAGGTGGAGGTAAGGCGGAATCTTCATTACGCAGGAGGTATCTATTGCTGTCATTATCGATCAGATAAGCGTTACTTATGGAGCCTGTGACAGGGGAAGGGAGGGAGGTGGCTACTAATTGAAGTTCTTTTTCCCGCTGAACAGCAGATAGCTTTTTATCCAACATAATGTTATAAAAATCACTCTTGTTTTTATAGTGCAGGGATATCATGATAACTTCTTCAAGATATAAGTCGATATTATTCGCAACCCGATTATGCTCAGATTGAAGATATCCATAGATGTATTGGTTCGTAATCTTTGATGAAAAATGCCGTATTGTTAAAAAAGTGGTTGATATTATAAATAGCAAAGATAAGCAGAGGAATAGTAGAATCCGTGTTCGAACCTTTAGTTTCCGCAATAATAAAATAGATATATTATGGACGTAGTGCATAGTGTAACCTCACATAATCACTTGGATTCAATTCTGTATACCGTTTAAAGACTTTATTAAAGTATTTCACATCCTGATAACCTACCTGCTTTGCAATTTCATAGATATGACTTCCAGGTGCTTGAAGCAGTTCTTTGGCAACCTCGATTCTATAGTCAGTAAGAAATGTATTGAAAGTTTTACCTAAATCATTTTTAAAGATATGCATAAGATAGGAAGGGCTTAAATAAAGCTTTTCTGCAACTGCTTGTATGGTTATATTTTCATTAAAGTGCTGTTTGATATATTGTACGGCTTCCTGTACTTCCGGTCGAATTCCTTCCACGCTGTCAGTGTTAGGATATACGACGCTATTTGTGGCGGGTATAAACTTCTTATTTGCTATTCGTGCAGTTTTATAGGCCTGGCAGATTTGTGTCACCGAATTGTAGATCTGACTTACACTTAAGGATACTGTATAAGTAACAGCGGCGTTCAACTCTTTTAGGGTTCGATTAATACTTTGGCGAAGTTCCTTCTCCCGATCTATGTCAGTAACGTTTGCCAGATAAGATAGAAGAACAGCCCATTCATCGGGAGCTATTTCTACTAGGATACCTGTAAAGCTGCGGCTTAATAATAAATTCTCTGAAAGATGATATTCAATTGTTTTGCGAAGTGTATGGATTTCTTCGGAGCTCAACTGGCGTTCAAGTAGCTGATAATCATCTACTTTGATATTCATAATCTGCATATTGTCGTTATCCAGAGAAATTTCCAGTTCTCTTAATTTACCAAGTATTTCTGCCTCAGATGAAATTTTTCCTACGATAAGATCCCTTAAAAATTGCATTTGTATCACTGAGATTTCTTGAGCAATTAATTTTTGATAACGATGTGTGCTTTTTCTTTTATGAATTGTTTTGCTGGCATTTGCAATCACATTCAATAACTTTTCCTTTTCAATGGGTTTTAATAGATAATCAATTACGCCATTTTTAATTGCTTTTTGTGCATATTCGAATTCGTCATAGCCACTTAAGATGATGATGCCACACTCGATTTGATGCTCTGCTAGTTTTTCCATTAACTGAAGGCCATCTAAAAAGGGCATACGGATATCCATTAGTATTAAGTCGGGATTAAGCTTCAAGATCAATTCTAAGCCCTGTTCCCCATCCTCTGCTTCGCCTATAATTGAGACATCAATCGCTTCCCAGTCGATGGCATTGCGTATCCCTAATCGGATGTAATATTCATCATCAATTATCAACATTGTGGTCATGATTTTCTGTATGATTTATTGAAGCAAATAAACCATAAATCCTTTCAGAGTATTTAATATAACATTTCAAGCTTAAGTGAAATGATGGCTTCTTAAGCTGTTAAAAAACAGCTTCATCATAAACTTGTTTTACAGTTTAATTATAGCAAATTACGAAATCATAGTCAAAGAACAGATAGGGCTGGAGGAATAATGAGCAGTTTTGTCCTCCATTTCGCAGTATTGTAAAATAGATATCGGTGGATTTTATGTGCTAATATGTATTTGCTGAAAGAAAGCAATCAATAATTTCAGAAAGTAGGAGGATAAAAATGAGGTTGAAAAAATTAGTTAGCGGTATGCTGGCAGTTATGCTGGTATGCTCCATGGTAACGGGGTGTTCGAAAAGTGAAGGAAGCGAGAAGGATAAGGGGGTCGTTAATCCAGAAGTAACTACTGCGGCAGAAGAAGGTACGATCTCAGAAAATGGTGATGAGAAGGTTACCATAACCATTGGAGACTGGCCTACTCCAGATAGTGACCAGTATGAATACATGGAAAATCTTAAGAAAAAAATGAATGATTTGTATCCTAACATTGAAATTATTACAGACGAATATACCTATTCGGTGGATACATTTTTGCCTAAAGCGGCCAGCGGACAATTGCCCAATCTTTACAGAACCTGGTTCACAGAGGCAAATAAAATTATTAACGCCGGATATGCTGAGGATATCACAAATGTGCTTGAAAATAATAATGTTAGCTCTAATGTGAATCCAGATCTTCTTGCGCTTTGCGAAAAGGATGGCCATTATTATGGACTTCCAACTTCCGCTTACAGTATGAGTATGATGTATAATGTGGATTTGTTTAAGGAAGCGGGACTGGTTGATGAAAATGGTGTTCCTGTTTTCCCTGAAACCTGGGAAGAAGTTGCAGAAACAGCGGTTACAATAAAAGAAAAAACAGGAAAGTACGGATTTTTCTACCCAACGAAAAACAACCAGGGCGGTTGGATGTTTATGAATATAGCATGGGGATTTGGTGCTGATTTTGAGAAGCAGGTAGACGGAAAATGGACAGCAGCCTTCGATAGTCAGGAAGCAGCAGATGCGCTTCAATTTATAAAGGATTTAAAATGGAAATATAACGTTCTTCCGGATAACACGCTTGTAGATTTATCAGATTTTATGAAATTATATGGCAGCGATCAGGTGGCAATGGGACTTTGCCATATTGATATGGTAAATAGCATTGTGAAAAATACTGGGATGAGCAAAGACAATTTTGCATTATCTACTGTTCCTGCGGGTCCTGCTGGAAAAGCAGCTTTAATGGGAGGAACGTTATACATGGTTGCTCCTGGAACGACCGAAGCGCAGCAGGATGCTATCATGAAATATCTTGAGCTTCGTGGAGAATCACCACGGTTCACAGAGGAAACCAAGGAAGGATTTGATACTCAATATAAGACTAGAGCAGAGCAGAATAGTCCGGTAGGACCCATGGGAGTCCGGATCTGGACCTCAGAGGATAGAATTAAGCAGGAAAATGAAATACTGAATAAGTACTCAAATGTAGATATGAAATTATGGAACGCATACTGTGAACATTCATCTGAGAATATAAAACCGGAACCGCCGGTTAACAGTCAGGAGCTTTATGGTTTGCTGGACACTATAATTCAGGAGGTTTTAACCAATAAAGATGCTGATCCAAAAGCACTTTTAACAAAGGCAGCGGCAAGCTTCCAGAAAGATTATCT